>CAZHFS010000241.1:0-4980 GCA_964531885.1 uncultured Propionivibrio sp. | reverse complement strand
CTCTATCTGGCCTGCGCCCAGACGCGCATGCTGCACGGACAGACGCGCTACTGCGTGCCTTCGCAGTTCCTCGAGGAACTGCCCGAGGAACTGCTGCGCAAGATCGGCAATACGACGGCCTTCGCTTCCCCGGGCGCCTATTCCGGCGGGGGGGCGAAAAGCTACTCGGGCGGATACGTTCCGGCACCAGCCCCGACGATGACCCGCAGTGCGGCTGCCGGGGCCGCCGAGAGTGCCATTCCGGGCGGTTTGCGGATCGGTCAGAACGTCGAGCATGCCAAGTTTGGGGCAGGCGTTATCGTTGGCGCCGAAGGGCGGGGCAACGAGGCGCGGGTACAGGTCAATTTTCGTGGCCATGGTGTGAAATGGCTGGCCCTGCAGTACGCCAAGCTGACGCCGGTATGAGGATCGCCCGGCCTGCCCGTACCGGCAGGCCGGGCGAGTGCAGAGGTCTGATTTGGGCCGGGGATGGAGGCAAGGAAAAATGAAAACAGCCCTGCAAGCGATGCACTGGACGACACTGGCGCCCTTCATCGGCCTTGCGCTGCTCCTGAGCGCCGGGCGCGTGCCGCCCGGCCCCTGGCTGACGGCGGCCACCGTTCTGGTCCTCGCGGCAACGGTGTTCGCCGCAGTCCATCACGCCGAAGTCGTGGCTCACCGGGTCGGGGAACCGTTCGGGACGCTGCTCCTCGCGGTCGCGGTGACCGTCATCGAGGTTGCGCTGATTGTGTCGATGATGCTCGGGGGCGGCCCGGAGAAAGCGTCCTTGGCGCGCGACACCGTGTTTTCGGCGATCATGATCGTGTGCAACGGCATCGTCGGCCTGTGCCTGTTGCTCGGCGGCTTGCGTCATCGTGTCCAGGGCTTCCAGCTGCACGGCGCCAACGCCGCGCTCGGGGTCTTGGTGCCGCTGGCCGTGCTTACCCTGATCCTGCCCAACTACATGCTCAGTGCGCCGGGCCCGGCGCTGGATGACACGCAACTGGCCTTCGTCGGGCTGGTCTCCCTGGCGTTTTATGGGGTTTTCGTCTTCGTGCAGACGGTCCGCCACCGCGATTATTTCCTGGTCCCGGGCAGCCATGACGAGGATGAGCATGCCCTGCCTCCGACGCGCCCGGCGGCGTTGGCGAGCGGTGCACTGCTGATGCTTTCCCTGTTTGCGGTCGTGGGCCTGGCCAAGCTGCTTTCACCTACTGTTGAAGCCGGCGTAGCACAGATCGGTGCGCCGGCCTCGGTGGTCGGGATCGTCATCGCCGCCCTGGTGCTGATGCCCGAAGGACTGGCTGCGGCCCGTGCGGCCCGTGCCGACCGTCTGCAGACCAGTCTCAACCTTGCGCTCGGTTCCGTGCTCGCGAGTATCGGGTTGACCATTCCGGTGCTGGCTGCGATCCATGTCGTCCTTGGTCAGACCTTGGTGCTCGGTCTGACCGAGCGCGATACCATCCTGCTGGTGCTGACCCTGTTTGTCAGCACCATGACGCTGGCCACCGGACGAACGACGGTGTTGCAGGGCATGGTGCATCTGTTGCTTTTTGTGGTGTTTCTTTTTCTTTCGGTATTGCCATGAGCGTTTTTGAGACTACGCCGGTCTTTCTGCAGTTGTGCCGCATGCTCGATGCCGCCGGGGCCCGCTACCGGGTGGTGCAGCATCCGGCGGCGGGGACATCCGAGAGTGTTGCCAAGGTGCGCGGCACCGAGGTCGGGCAAGGCGCCAAGGCCATGCTCTGCCGGATCGGGGGCAAGAGCGGCAAGGGCGGTCCGTTCGTGCTCGGGGTGCTGCCGGGTGACCGGCGCCTCGATTTCAAGAAACTCGGTGCGGCGCTCGGCGGCGGCAAGGCCACTCTGGTCACGCCCGAGGAAGCGCAGGCGCTGACCGGCTGCGTGATCGGATCGATTCCGCCCTTTGCCTTGTCAGCGGAGGTGACGCTGGTCGTCGATCCCGAACTGCCAGCGCGTTATGCTGAAGTCGCGTTCAACGCGGGTAGCCTGCAGGCGTCGATCGTGCTCGATGCTGCCGATTACCTTCGAATCGCTCAACCCCGGCTGTGTTCGATATGTGGCGAATAGTTAGGGCAGGGCTGCGAGGGCCGGCCAGGGCCTTCCCCTTGGGCAGGCGGGCCGCTATTCGTACGGGACGTTGATGCGCGCCCAGCTGCCGTCCTGCTGCATTTCGCGCAGGGTGGCGTTCATGCGCCTGATCAGCTCGTCCGGTACAGCCGGGTTGCAGGCGGCGTAGAGCCGGATCTGGCCCAAGGTGAACACGGGCTGGATCGGGATGCCGAGCTTACGTGCCAGCCAGGGGCCGGAACGGCTCGTCGCCAGCCACAGATCGACACGTCTGGAGGCCAGCTTCTGCAGGCTTTGCTGTTCGGCATTGGCAAAGTCGACCTGGAATCCCTTTTCCTTCATGTACTGCGATTTGGCGTCGGACTGGTAACCGCCGATGACGTAGGGGCGCAGATCCTCAAGGCGTTTGGCGCTGATCGTGGTATCGGCAAGGCCATAGACGACCCAATCGATCTCGGCGAGCGGGCCGACCCATTTGAAGCGTCTTTCGCGCGCCTCGGTACGCGACGTGGCGAACACGCAGGTGGTGGCGTCGGTGAGGGCTTGTCGGTAGGCCACCCGCCAGGGATAAAGGGAAAAATCGGCCGGCAGGTCAAGCCGGCGTGCCATTTCGCGCAGGGTCTCGGTCGACGCCCCAGTGATGGTCTTGCCGTCGTAGGCCAAGAAATTGGACGGCGGGTGTTCCTCGGTCACGAAGGTCAGTGCCGAGAGCGGGGCGGAGAAGGCGGCCAGCAACAGGCCGTAGACGACGCGGCGGTTCATGGTGCTGGCGGTTTGGCCAGGCCGTAGGGAGTAATCAGGCGCTCCGTGGTGCCATCGGCGGCCATGTTGCGCAGGGCGGCGTTCATGCGCTCGAACAGTAGCGTGGGGATCTCGAGGTTACAGGCGATGAAGAAGGTTGAGGTGTGCAGGGCCAGCACCTGTTTGACCGGGATATGGTGTTTGCGCGAGAGCCAGGGGGCAGAATCGGTGGTGGCCAACCACAGGTCGATCTTGCCTGCGGCCAGCTTTTTGATGTTCTGTTCTTCGGCCAGGGCTTCGTCGAGCTGAAAGCCGTTGGCCTTGAGGTAGCCCGCGCGGACGTCGCTATGGTAGCTGCCGATGACGTAGGGGCGCAGATCGTCAAGGCGTTGCGCGACGATGCCACGCTGCGGTGTCGAGTAGAAGGCCCATTGGCCGGTGGCCAGCGGGCCGACCCACTGGAAGTGCTTTTCGCGATCCTCCGTGCGCGCGGTGGCGTAAACGCAGGTTTCCTTTTCTTCGTGGGCGCGTTTGAGGGCGTTGCGCCAGGGCATCATGACGAAGGTTGCCGGGGTGCCGGTGCGCCGCAGGATTTCGCGCGCGAGATCGGTCGCGGCGCCGATCACGGTCGTGCCCTGGTCGGGGCTGTAGTTGAGTGGAGGAAATTCCTCGGTGACCAGGGTCAGCGCCGTTGCCGAGGTGCACGCAAATGATGCGGCCAGGCCCAGAAGCGCACGGCAGTGGCAAACGGTGCAGGCATGGGAGGCTCCAGTCGGGATCGCTCACTTGCTCTGGTAATATGGGTCTTGCAGGCGCTTCTGCGTGCCATCGGCGCGCATGGCGCTCAGCGCGGCATTGAGGCGGGCAATCAGCTCGTCCGGTACCGAGAGATTGCACGCCGCGTAGGAGGCTTGCCCTTCACGGTAGGCGATGATGGGCTTGATCGCAATCCCTAGTTGCTTTGCATTCCATGGGCCGGAATTGGATGTGGCCGACCACAGGTCGACGCGCCGTGCTTCAAGCTTCTTCAGGCTCTGTTGCTCGGTCTGGGCTTCGTCGATCGTAAACCCCTGTTCCTTGAGATAGAGGGTGCGTGCGTCGCCCTGATAGCCACCAACCACGTACGATGTGAGGGTCGCCAGCGAATCCGTCGGGCGGATGGGGCTATCGGCCCGTGCGTAGAGCACCCATTGGCTTTGCGAGAGTGGTCCGACCCATTTGAACAGGGGCTCGCGGGTTTCGGTGCGCGAGGTCGAGAAGACGCAGGTGTCCTTGGCCTCGAGCGCCTGTTTGTAGGCATAGCGCCAGGGATGCATCTCGATGCTGGCGCGCGTGCCCGAGCGGCGCAGGGCTTCGCGCAAGAGGTCGGTCGAGGCGCCGATCACGGTTTGCCCGCCGTCGTTTGAATAGTTCAGCGGCGGGAAATCCTCGGCGAGCAGGGTCAGGGCGCTCGCGTGCGGTGCGCAAACGACAGCCAGCATGGCCAGCAGCCGTTGGCAGCGTGGCGGTGCTGGCGTTGGCATGGCGGTGCGCTTCTCCGTCATTTGTAGGCATCGATCAAACGCTGGAGGGTGCCATCGCTGCGCATGCCTTTGAGTGTGACGTTCATGCGGTCGATCAGCGCTTGCGGCATGGCCGGGTGGCAGGCGAGATACATCTCGACTTCGCCGAAAACAAAAATGGGCTTGATCGCGATCTTCAGGCGTGCGGCATGCCAGGGGCCGGAATCCGAAGACGCTGCCCACAGATCCACTCGCCCCGACTCAAGCTTTTTCAGGCTTTGCTCCTCATTGCGTGCATCGTCAAGGGTAAACCCCTTCTGCTTGAGAAACGTTCCCTTGGCATCGTCCTGGTAGCGACCGACGATGAGGCGCTTGAGTTCGTCGAGCGATTTGGCGGGTGGCATCGGGCTGTTGCCCCGGGCGTACAGCGTCCAGCGTGCTGTGGTCAGCGGCCCCACCCACTGGAACAGGGCTTCGCGTGCCTCGATTCGGGCGGTGGTAAATACGCAGACGTCGGGGTCGCTCTGGGCCATCCGGTAGGCACGCTGCCACGGGTAGAGTTCGATACTTGCCTCGAGTCCGGCGCGACTAGCCATCTCGCGCAGGGTGTCGCTTGAGGATCCGATGATTGTTCGGCCATCGTCGGGGAGAAATTTGAGTGGCGGGTAGG
>CAZHFS010000240.1:0-4983 GCA_964531885.1 uncultured Propionivibrio sp. | reverse complement strand
AGGCCGCCATCAAGGAGGCCGAGGAAGCGCACCGCGGCAACGACCTCGAGGACATTAAGGCCAAGAGTGAGGCCCTCGGCACGGCCGCGCAAAAGCTCGGCGAGAAGATGTACGCCAAGCAGCAGGCTGAAGCCGGTGCGGCTGGTTCGGCGGGTGCAGCCGGCGGCTGTGGCAGCGAAGGCTGTGGCACCGGCGACTGCGCCGACGGCAAGAAAAAGGCCGACGATAACGTGGTCGACGCCGAATACACCGAGGTGAAGGACAAGAAGTAAGCCTCTAGCCACCAGAGGCGAGGTGCCTGGCGGCTCCTCGCCTCTTTTCGCTTCCACCTCGAGAAATTGCAGCCATGGCAAAACGCGACTTTTACGACATCCTCGGCGTCAACCGCGATGCGAGCGACGACGAAATCAAGAAGGCCTACCGCAAGCTGGCCATGAAATATCATCCGGATCGCAATCCGGACAACCCAAAAGCGGAAGAACACTTCAAGGAAGCCAAGGAAGCCTACGAAATCCTCTCCGACGCGCAGAAGCGTGCCGCCTACGACCAGTACGGCCACGCCGGCGTTGACCCGCAAGCCGGCATGGGTGGATTCGGCGGTTTCGGCGGAGGTGCAGGCGGCTTCTCAGACGCCTTCGGCGGCATCTTCGACGAAATCTTCGGTGGCAATCGCGGCGGAGGCGGTCGTTCGAACATCTACCGCGGCGCCGACCTGCGCTACAACCTCGAAATCACCCTCGAACAAGCCGCCTTCGGCACCGAGACCAAGATCCGCATCCCGACCATGGAGGTCTGCGAGCCCTGCAAGGGCACCGGCGCCAAGGCCGGCACGCAGCCCAAGACCTGCCCGACCTGCCAGGGCAGCGGCCAGGTGCGCCTGCAGCAGGGCTTCTTCTCGATCCAGCAGACCTGCCCGAAGTGCCACGGCACCGGCAAATTCGTCGCCGACCCGTGCGGCAGCTGCCACGGCGCCGGCCGCGTCAAACAGCACAAGACACTGGCGGTGAAGATTCCGGCCGGCGTCGACGAAGGCGATCGCATCCGTCTGTCGGGCGAAGGCGAGCACGGCATCAACGGCGGCCCCTCGGGCGACCTCTACGTGCAAATCCACCTGAAGCCGCACGCTGTTTTCCAGCGCGAACAGAACGACCTGCACTGCGAAATGCCGATCAGCTTCACCACCGCCGCACTCGGCGGGGAGATCGAGATTCCGACCCTCGACGGCATGGCCAAGATCAAGATCCCGTCCGAGACCCAGAGCGGCAAGACCTTCCGTCTGCGCGGCAAGGGGATCAAAGGCGTGCGCAGCCACACGCACGGTGACCTGATGTGCCACGTCGTCGTCGAGACGCCGGTCAACCTAACCGACCGACAGAAGGAACTGCTGCGCGAACTGGAGGAATGCAGCCAGACCGAAGACGGTAAGCACAACCCGCGCGCCAAATCGTGGATGGATCGCGTCAAGGACTTCTTCAGCGCCAGCTGAGCCTGACACCCTGCTGTGCATCAGCGCACGACCGAGAACGCCTGCCTTTTGCGCAGGCGTTTTTTTCTTCCCCCTGATTTCGGGTCACGCCGCACACCACCAACTCTTGGGGCGCGACACAGAGGACCAACAGAGGCGAGGCGTCTTCGCTCAGCTCAGATTTTCGCCCCGACGCTCAGGCGCACGCCGCGGCAAGATCACATCAACAATCAGGCCATTTTCAGAGGCCACGCGGATTTCCCCGCCCAGCAAACCGGTCACCAGCGTGTAGACAACATGCAAACCCAGCCCTGACGAGCCTTTTCCGAGGCGTATGGTGTAAAAGGGGTCAAAAAGCCGCCCCAATTCGTCGTTTGCCACTCCGACCCCGTCATCCTGAACTCGCAGACGGACCTGATCGCCTTCCCCCACAACCTCAATCCGCAATTGGCCACGCTCTCGCCCGACAAAGGCGTGCACGGCCGCGTTGCACAGCAACTGATCCACGATCTGTTCGCACGCATCGGGAAATCCGGTCATCGTCTCCCGCTCGCCTCGCACATCAACCGTCACTCCTTGCGCAGACAGCGCCTCTCGATGCAGGTCGACCGCTCGGTGAACGACCTTGAGCAGATCGAACTCACGGCGCTGTTCGCTGACCCGATCGAGCGAGATTTTGCGGAAATTGTCGATCAGGACCACTAGGCGATGAAGCGCCTTGGCCACCAGTTCGTTGGCTTGGCGCAAGGATTCCGCGCCGCGCCCATCGATCGCCCCATCCGAGCCATCGTAACGCGAGAGCGTCGCCTCAATGTGGCTGGACATCATGACGGCGTTGCCAAGCGGCGTATTGAGTTCATGTGCCATCCCCGCCACCAGATCCCCGAGTGCTGAAATCTTCTTCTGTTCGACAAGGCGGTTCTGCGCCACCTTGAGCAGGTTTAGCGTTCGCGCCAGCTCCTGATTCGCGGCTTCGAGCGAGGCGGTGCGCCGCCGAACCTGGAGGCGCAGAAGGGCAATGGCCAGGATCGCCGAAAGCAGCAGCACCCCGACCAAAGCGCCGCCCCACAGCAGATACATCCGTTCGAGCGACTCCTGGGTCAGATAGACGATTTCCTGCTTCTCCCAGTCACGTGCCAGGCGCTTGACCGTGCCGTTCCGATGCAGGGCCCGCACGGCCTCGCCAAGTGCCAGGGCAAGTTCGTCATTCCCTTTCTTGATGCCGAAATGGGTCCCTTTGACGAGAATCGGACTGCTGACAATTTTGATACCTTGAATACCCTCCTTTTGCAGCGTATAGGCGCCCACCCACTTGGTCGTTGCCACTGCGGCGAGTTCACCGGCTAGAAGCATGCGGAAACCACTGGCGTGGTCGTCCAACTCGACAAGCTGTACAGCACTGTTGCGGCGCAACTCGTCGAGCAAAAAACTGCCCTTCGGGACGCCGACCTTGAGACCGTTGAGATCTCCCACATCGTGGATCGTCAGATTGTCGCTCGGGACGAACAGGCTCATTTCAAAGTTGAGCAATCCCGGAACGAAGTCGTAGAGAGGAATCCGCCGTTCGTTCGGACTAAACACCGTCAGTACGTCCGCCTCGCCCGCCAGCACCATGGCCTGAGCTTCCTTCCAGTCAAGGAGGCGATACTCGATATTGCGCTGCAGGGTTTCGGCCAGCGCTGGCAAGGTAGATACGATGATACCCTTGGCTCGGCCATCTTCCAGCCATTCGACCGGCGCATAGTCACGGTCGCCGACGATACGCAAGGAAGGCACCGTATCGGATTGGTTGCCGAAGCGGAACACCGGCGCATCGGCATGCGCCAGAGCGCAGAGACAACTCAAGGCCAGAAACAAGCGACGCAGCATGCCGGACTCCTTTATCAACTGCCCCCTGCGGCGATTCCCTTTTTTTCGACACGAATCCGGCGCCCAAGCATGCCCCGCATCCGACTACGACCACCGGGCATGCGACAGGTTCTCGCCACTATCTGCATAGCCAAACAGAATGACCTGGCCGTGATTAAAGGCTCGCAGGCTATCGATAAATAGGTATTCCGGCCTAAATCGTGCTGCCCCTGAACCTTCCCAAGAAAGCCTTGCAGCTCGGCTTCTCCGCGCAAGGACAGCGGTGTGCTATCGTCACAGGATGAAGAAACGTGCTCCGTTCTACCCCTGCCTCGGATACTGCATCATCGATGCGAACGGCACCTGCGTCGCCTGTGGCCGCCCGCCGGATCTCGGCGCACCCAAGGGGAGCGCCCTGGCCAAGGCCGCGCCATCAGGGGATACCCCGGCGAAAAAATCTCACCCGGACCCGGCAACGAAACCCGGGGCCGACCACCATTCATGACGTCACGCCGCGAGGCGCTCGGCCTTGATGGGTCAGATGACAATAACCACAAATGCAACATTGTTGCAGTTGCAATGATGTTGTGTTTCAATCGGACCCATGTTCGATTCCCTATTACTCCAAATCGCGCTCGCCTGCCTCGCGGGTGGCGTACTCTCCGTGGCCGCGGCGGCGCTGGTCATGTTCGGCCTGCCGCGACGCTGGCTGGGCTTCACGGTCAGTTTTTCGACCGGCCTGCTGCTCGCCACGGCCACACTCCATTTATTGCCCGAAGCCTTTGAAGCGGGGCTAAGCCCGCACGAGGTTTTCCCGCTGCTCCTCGCGGGCATTCTTGGTTTTTTTGCCCTCGAAAAATTCGCGCTCTGGCGACATGCGCACGGCACACCGGATGCGCACGCACACCAGCATGCCTGCGAGAACCATACCCACACCCACCACCACGGCCACGGCGGCGAAACGGTTTCCATCCTCGTCGGGGACGCCTTCCACAATTTCACCGACGGGCTCTTGATCGCTGCCGCCTTCCTCGCCGACCCGGCGCTCGGCTGGGCCGCCACGCTGGCCATCATCGCCCATGAAGTCCCGCAGGAAGCGGGGGATTTCGCCATTCTGCTTGCCGCTGGTTGGCAACGAGGCCGCGCGTTATTCTGGAATGCGTTCTCCAGCCTGGCGGCGCTTCTCGGTGGCGTCGTCGGCTACTTCGCGCTGGAGCGTGCGCTCGAATGGATTCCGCACATCCTGACCATCGCCGCCGCGAGCTTTCTCTACATCGCCGTCGCCGACCTCATGCCGCGCCTCAAGCGCGAGCAGGAAGCCGTTCTCTGGCACGGACTCCTGCTCGCGGCCGGCATCGCCCTCGTCGCCTTCGGCAGTGCGCACAATCACTGACTCACTGACTTCCGTTTCGATATGAAAAAACAACTTCTTTTCATCGCCGCTGGCTTTCTCGCCAGCGCTACCACCCTGGCGAACAACAAACACGTCCATGGCGAAGGGCGCCTTGAAGTCATCATCGAGAAAAATTCCGTCTCCCTCAGACTCGAACTGCCGCTGGAAGTGGCGGTTGGCTTTGAGCGTGCGCCGAAAACAGACAAGGAGAAATCTGCCCTGTCAGCCAGCGAGATCGGAAGAGCACACGTCTGAACTCCAGTCACCTGAAGCTATC
>CAZHFS010000239.1:0-4988 GCA_964531885.1 uncultured Propionivibrio sp. | reverse complement strand
CGACCGGCCCTCCTGCGACGCCTGGCCAGCGTGATCCTGGGCGCGCTGTTGCTGGGTGGCGCGTTGCTTGCCATTTTCCAGGACATGGCGCCGCTGATGCGCAACAACAAGGAGGTGCGTTACCTCATTACCCCAGCCAATTACCTCTATTCGCTGGCACGCGTGCTCGGTTCCGATGCCAGCGCGGCAACCCGGGAAAGGCAGAAGATCGGGCTCGACGCGACCCTCGACCCAAGCTGGCAGGCGCGCAAGAAGCCGGCGCTCTTCGTCGTCGTCGTCGGGGAGACGGCGCGTGCCGCCAACTGGGGGTTGTCGGGCTACGCACGCCAGACGACACCGCAGCTTGCCGAACGCGAGGTGATCAATTTTTCCCAGGTGACGAGTTGCGGGACCAATACCGAGGTGTCCCTGCCGTGCATGTTCTCGGTCTATGGGCGGAAAAACTACGATGAGGACAAGATCCGCGGCAGCGAATCGCTGCTCAATGTCCTCGACCGTGCCGGACTGCGTGTCCTCTGGCGCGATAACCAGTCGGGCTGCAAGGGGGTGTGCACGGGGGTCGAGACACATAAGCTGGACAATGCCAAGGTGCCGGGATTGTGCGATGGCGAACGCTGTTTCGACGAAGTGCTGACTCATGACCTCGATCAGGTCCTTGCCGATCGTCAGGGCAATCTGGTTCTCGTCCTGCATCAGCTTGGCAACCATGGCCCGTCTTACTACAAGCGCTATCCCGATGCATTCCGGCGCTATACGCCGGTGTGCGAGACCCCCGATCTCGCCAAGTGCGAGCGCGAGGCGGTGGTTAACGCTTACGACAACGCCATTCTCTATACCGATCACGTGCTGGCCAAAACCATCGATTTCCTGAAAGCGAAATCGGCAACGTACGACACGGCGTTGCTATACGTCTCCGACCATGGCGAATCGCTGGGTGAGGGCGGGCTCTACCTGCATGGCGTGCCGTACTCGATTGCGCCCAAGGTACAGGTCGAGGTCCCGATGGCCTTGTGGGTCTCGCCGGGTTACGCACAGAGCTTTGCCCTCGACACGGCCTGTCTGGCCAAGCGCGCAAGCCAGCCGACGACGCATGACAACCTCTTCCATTCGCTGCTCGGTATGCTTGATGTTCGCACGTCGGTCTACGATGCCGGACTCGATATCGCGGCGACATGTCGTGCAGCAAAATAAACCTGAATAATCGGCTGAACCAAGAAGAAGACTCGGTGCCTCAGGACAAACCGACGGCTTGGGCAAGAGTTCGAGTCACTCGGGGTGAGTCGCATCAATGGGCGAGATAGTCGATTTTCTTCGTGTTCTGCGTGCACTGTGGTTAATTGAGGATGTCAGGATGAAGCGTGTTGGTCCCTTGCTGGCCGGGCTGTGTTTGTTTTCGTCGGTGCAGGCGGAGATCGTCAATATCGGCAATGCAGAACTTGAGCGGTTGACCGCCCTAGGGGTGCCGCTCGTCGATATCCGTACCGAGCCTGAGTGGCGGGCAACCGGGGTGCTAGCGGGTAGCCGGGCGCTGACGTTCTTCGACGCGCAAGGGCGGGCCAATCCGGAGGCGTGGCTCAAGCGTGCCGAAAGTTTTGCGCCCCCCGGCCAGCCGATCATCCTGATCTGCCGGAGCGGCAACCGCAGCCGTGCCGCTGCCGAATACCTCGAGCAACGCGGGCGCTATGCCAAGGTGTACAACGTGATGCGGGGTGTGCAGGGCTGGGCCGGCGAGGGGCGGCCCTTCGTCGCCCCTGGCACCGCCTGCCTGGCCGGTGAGCGCTGCTAACTAGCCGCCGGCGCGGCGGGCCTTGGCCATCTCCTGCGAGCGCTGGCGCTCCTGGCGGGCGATGAAATAACTGGCCACGACGACACTGATCCCCACCACCAGCACGACCACCGTGGCGATGGCGTTGATCGTCGGGTTGAGGCCAAGGCGGGCGCGCGAGAAGACAACCAGCGGCATCGTGGTTGAGCCCGGCCCGGACAGGAAAGCCGAGAGCACCACATCGTCGAGCGAGAGCGTGAAGGTGAGCAGCCAGGCCGAGATCAGTGCCTGGGAAATCATCGGAATGGTGACCAGAAAAAAGACCTGCCAGGGCTTGGCCCCCAAGTCCTGCGCGGCTTCTTCGAGTTGCGGGTTGAGGTCGCGCAGGCGGGCCTGAATGACCACTGTCGCGTAGGCCATGCCGAGCAGCAGGTGGCCGAGCCAG
Source organism: uncultured Propionivibrio sp. (assembly GCA_964531885.1). Classification (GTDB taxonomy): domain Bacteria; phylum Pseudomonadota; class Gammaproteobacteria; order Burkholderiales; family Rhodocyclaceae; genus Propionivibrio. The sequence continues at coordinate 2,778 of CAZHFS010000239.1, read as the reverse complement.
ATGGTGGTCAGGCCGCGCTCGGGAAAGCCGAACAATTGCTGCATCGAGACCAGCATCAGCAGCAGCGACAAGCCGACGATGACCTCGGGCATGACCAGCGGTGCGCCGACCATCGCCGAAAAGAGTGTGCGTCCGAAGAAGCGGCGATAGCGGTGCAGGGCCGCCGCGGCCAGGCTGCCGAGCACCACCGAGCCGGTCGCGGTAAGCGTGGCGATCTCCAGCGAACGGGCGAGCGCGACCTTGAGGTCGCTGTCCTCGATCAGTGCCCGATACCAGCGCAGGCTGAATCCGGCCCAGACGTTGGGGATGGTCGCGTCGGTGAAGCTGTAGACGATGAGCGCGGCAATCGGCAAATAGAGGAAAACGAAAACCAGCGCCAGCCACAGGCGGGCAAAGGGGCCGAGGTGACTTGCCGGTTTCATTTTCCCTCCCGGGCCTGCGTCTGTGCACGGCCGAACACGACGAGCGGCACGAGCAGCAGCAGGATCATCACAATGGCCACGGCCGAGGCCATTGGCCAGTCGTTGTTGGCGAAGAATTCGTCCCACAGGACACGGCCGATCATCAGGGTCTCCGGGCCGCCGAGAAGTTCCGGGATGACGTATTCGCCGACGCAGGGAATGAAGACCAGCATCGAGCCGGCGATGATGCCGGGCTTGGACAGCGGTACCGTGATTCGCCAGAAAGCCTGCCAAGGGGTGGCGCCGAGGTCGAGGGCGGCTTCGAGCAAGCGGGTGTCCATGCGCGAGAGGGTTGCATAGAGCGGCAGGACCATGAACGGGAGGTAGGTGTAGACCATCCCGAGCACCAGGCTGAACGGACTGTAGAGCAGTTGTTCGGGGGAGGGGATGAGGCCGAGCAGGGCGAGCAGTTGATCCAGTCCGCTGGCATGGATCGGGGCACCGATCCAGCCGTTGGCCTCAAGCAGTCCTTTCCAGGCGTAGACGCGGATCAGGAAACTGGTCCAGAACGGCAGCATGACGCCCATGAGCAGCATGGGCTGCCAGCGCGGTTCGCTGCGCGCCAGGAAGTAGGCGAAGGGGTAGCCGATGAGCAGGCAGATCAGGGCGGTGATCAGCGCGTACTTGAGCGAGACCAGGTAGGCGTGCAGGTACAGGTCGTCGGTGAGTAGCTGCAGGTAGGGGGTGAGATGGAAACGGAAGGTCAGCTCACCGTTGGCGAAGGTCATCAGTGGGGCGACCTGGGCGCCGTCCATCTGCGCCAAGCTGATACGCAGGACAAGCACGAAAGGCAGCAGGAAGAAGACGGCCAGCCATGCGTAGGGCGTGCCGATCACCGCGTGTCGGCCGCGGAGCTGGATGCGCTGGGGAAGGCGGAACATCGTCTGCGCTCAGTGGGTCAGCACGACCTGGGCGGTCGGCGGCCAGTAGGCCCAGAGGGTGTCGCCCCAGGTCGGCATGTCGTCGCGGTGGCGGCGTTCGTGTTCTTCGCTGACCTTGAGCAGGGCGCCGCTCGGCAGCTCGAGGAAATAGACGGTGAAACTCCCGTAGTAGGACATTTCCTTGACTGTGCCGCGGACGCGGTTGTGCGGCCCCTCGGGCTCGTCACGCGAGAGGAAGATTTTTTCCGGGCGCAGGGCGACCACCACCGGCATGTCGAGATGGCCGGTGATGCCGTGGCCGACGAAATGGGTGCAGTCGGCACAGGCGACGGTGACCGAGCTGGGCTGGTCGTCGGTGACCGTGCCGTCCATCAGGTTCACATTGCCGACGAAATCGGCGACGAAACGGCAGTTCGGCGTTTCGTAAAGCTGGTGGGGCGGGTCAACCTGCAGCAGCACGCCTTCGCTCATGACGCCGATGCGGTCGGCCATGGTCATCGCTTCTTCCTGATCATGGGTGACCATGACGCAGGTGACGCCGACGTCCTTGATGATGTTGACGAGTTCGATCTGGGTCTGCTCGCGCAACTTCTTGTCGAGCGCCCCGAGCGGCTCGTCGAGCAGCAGCAGTTGTGGCCGTTTGACCAGGCTGCGCGCCAGGGCCACGCGCTGTTGCTGACCGCCGGACAGCTGGTGCGGTTTGCGTGTGGCATAGCGCTCAAGCTGAACGAGGCGCAGCATGGCTTGGACGCGTTCGGCGATTTCATCCTTGGGGCGCCCGTCGCGGCGCAGGCCGAAGGCGATGTTGTCCCAAACCGTGAGGTGCGGAAACAACGCATAGGACTGGAACATCATGTTGATCGGCCGCTCGTAGGGCGCCAGGCCGGCCAGGTCGCGTCCGTTGAGCACGATCTGGCCGGCGGTTGGTGTTTCGAAGCCGGCCAGCATGCGCAGCAAAGTGGTCTTGCCACAGCCGGAGGAGCCGAGCAGGCCGAAAATCTCACCGCGCACAATGTCCAGGCTGACATGATCGACGGCCCGTGTCTCGCCGAAATCTTTGACGACTTGGCGAATCTGCAGGAAGTGGGTATCGGCTTCGGAAACGGGCGCGTTCATGGCGAGGGACTCGTGACTCAGCGGTTGGCCTTGAAGTTGGTGAAGGTGCGGGTGATGATGCGCCGCGTCGCCTGATCGGGAACGCCCGGAGGAAGCATCGTCGAAAGGACCTGCTCGGATGGGAAGATGGCTTCGTTCTTGGCGATTTCAGGCTTCACGTGTGGCAGAGAGGCCTTGTTCGGGTTGGCGTAGAAGACCGTGTTGCTGAGGCTGGCGTGGACGTCCGGGCGCATGATGTAGTCGATCCACTTGTGCGCGTTGGCGGCGTTCTTGGCGTCCTTGGGGATGGCCATCACGTCGAAGAACAGCAGGCCTCCGCT
>CAZHFS010000238.1:0-4990 GCA_964531885.1 uncultured Propionivibrio sp. | reverse complement strand
CCGCGGCCATGGAGCGAGCCGCCGCTTTTGTCGAAGACGGCGCGGACATCACCTTCGTCGAGGCGCCGGAGAGTCTTGAGGAACTGCGAGCCATCCCGGTCGGTTTGCCGGGTACGCCGCAACTCGTCAATGTCGTTATCGGCGGCAAGACGCCGGTGCTCGGGTTTGCCGAACTCGCTGCAATGGGCTTTGGGCTGGTGCTCTACGCCAATGCTGCCCTGCAAGGCGCGATTTACGGCATGCAGGCCGCGCTTTCCCGTTTGCGGGAGGATGGACGACTCGATGAGAGCGGGCCAGTGGCGAGTTTCAAGGAGCGTCAACGACTGGTGAATAAGCCCGAATTCGACGCGCTCGAAAGGCGTTACCGCTCGACCCAAGACTAGCCTGCGTCTGGCTCGGCGCTTGGCCGCATGCCAGGCAATGAAAGGTTTGCGCCGATGTGATCTGCTGTTTTCAGAGTTGCATTTTAATGTAAAGAAGTTTACCGTATGCCTGTCGCATGGTGTGCTGCGGCCAACGAGATGAAACAACGCCTATGGGAGACTTGGCAATGGTTTGGGTGGGAGCGTTGATCGTGATTGTCACGTTCGTGGCAATCGTTCGCCAGTACGAAACGCGGATGGTGCTTTTTGTCTCCGGTTTGCTCATGTGCATCGTCGGGGCAGGCGGATTGCAGGGCTTTGTGATTGCCATCGATACCTTCGGCAAGACGATGGTCCACCATGCGCTGGTACCCATCATCTGTTCGGTCATGGGCTTTGCGTATGTCATGAAGCTGACCAAGTGCGATGCGCACCTCGTGCATCTGCTCGCTGGGCGCCTGGGCAGCCTGGGCCCCGCTCTGGTGCCGATGGCCGTGCTGGTGACCTATGCCGTGAATATCGCGCTGCCGAGCGCCGCAGGCTGTGCCGCGGCGGTTGGCGCCGTGCTCATCCCGACCCTGATCGGTGCGGGTGTGCATCCAGCCGTCGCGGCCAGCGCGGTGATGGCCGGGACCTGGGGCGGGGTGTTCAATCCAGGGGCCTCGCATAATCCGTTCATCGCCAAGCTGGCGGGCACCGATCCAATGAGCGTGATCGCCGTGCATACCGCCCCCGCGCTCGTGGGCATGGTGATTGTGGCCGTGTCGCTGACCCTCATGGCGATCGTGCGCAAAGAAAACCAGGGCTACGCTTCACCCGAGGTGGTGCGGGCTGACGATGGCTTTCAGGTCAATTTGATCAAGGCATTCGTGCCGCTCATGCCTTTGTTGCTGCTCTTGCTCGGCAGCAAGCAGATCAATGTCTTGCCCTGGGCGATCACGGTGCCGCAGGCCATGATCCTCGGCGTCTTTCTCGGTTTTCTGACCACGCTGAGCAATCCCTCCGAGGTGTCGAAACAGTTTTTTGCCGGCCTGGGAGAAGCCTATGGCGGGGTGATCGGCATCATTATCGCCGCGGCGGTCTTTACCATGGGGATGGAAAGCATCGGCCTGACCAAGGCACTGATCGATGCTATGAAAAATTCGCAGCAGATCGCCCAGATCGGCGCCACGTTCGGGCCGTTCATCATCGCCGTTCTCTGCGGGTCGGGTGATGCCGCCACGCTGGCGTTCAACGGGGCGATCACCCCGCATGCCCAGAGCTTCGGGTACGGCATCATGGAAATGGGCTCGACCGCCTTCCTGACCGGGGCGCTGGGGCGCACCATGTCGCCGGTCGCCGGGGCGGCCATCGTGTGCGCCGGGATCGCCCGCATCAACCCGATCGAGATCAGTAAACGCAATGCCCCCGGTTGCATCCTGGCGGCGATTGCCACGATGCTCATCCTGCTCTGAGCGACAAGGAGAACACATGACGCCCTCTTCAATTGCCGACAATTTTGCCGCTCTGGCGGCGGATCCCCGCGTGCGCGCCGCGCTTGACTCGATCGAGCGTGATGCCGAAGCGACCCTGGCCGAGCAGATCCGTCTGGCCATGATCCCGGCGCCAACCTTTGCCGAGGGGGAGCGGGCGGCGTACCTCAAAACGTGTTTCGAGACGTTTGGTTTTGCCGACATTCGGATCGATGATGTTGGCAATGTCATCGCGCGCCGTCCTGGAACCGGCAATGGGCCAACACTCGTTTTTTCGGCACACATGGATACGGTGTATCCGGCCGGCACCGACCTTACCGTGCGCACACTCGACGATGGCCGGTTGGAAGGCGCCGGGATTGCGGATGACGCGCGCGGGCTCGCCGAGGTGCTGGCCGTAGGCCGTGCCCTTGAGGGGGCGGCGATCCAAACCGTTGGCGACATCTGGTTCGTGGCGACCGTCGGCGAGGAAGGGCATGGCGACCTGCGCGGCGTGCGCGCCCTGTTTGACGCACATGCGGCCCAGATCGACGGTTTCATTTCGATCGATGGTGCCTTGACCGAGCGCATCGCGTTCGTGGCGGTGGGCAGCCACCGTTACCGGGTGACCTTTACCGGCCCCGGCGGACACAGCTTCTCCGATTTTGGCCGGCCCTCGGCGATCCATGCCATGGGGCGGGCGATTGCCGGCATTGCCGACCTGACGACGCCAAATCCACCGCGGACGACCTTTACCGTGGGGACGGTGTGTGGCGGCACTTCGGTCAATACCATTGCTTCCGAAGCGAGCTTCGACCTCGATCTGCGTTCGACCGACATGGACGCCTTGCGCGAACTTGAGACGCAAGCGCATGCCGCCATCGATGCCGCCGTGGCGGCCGAAAATGCGCGCTGGGGCTTTGCCCGGCCTATCGTGGTGCGCAGCGAACCGATCGGGGCGCGGCCCGGTGGAGCGCAACCCGTCGACGCACCGATCATCCTGGCCGCATCACACGCCCTGCGCCATGTCGGGTTCGAACCGATCCTCAGCATTCCGGCGAGCACGGATTCCAACGTGGCAATCAGCCTCGGCATTCCCGGAGTCACGCTCGGGCCGGGGGGCGGGTCGGGAGAGAATCACACGGTCAAGGAATGGTTCAACCCCAAGGACGCTTACCGCGGCGTGCAGAAAAACTTGCTGGCGGTGCTGGCGTTGGTTGGCGTCGCCGGCGTCTCGTTACCGGTGCTTGTCGCCAAGGCGTGAGGCGTCTCATCCTCGCTGCGGTCTGAAGCGCGCAGCCGCACCGAACGCGCCTGTTCCGCGTTCGGTACGACCGTCGTTCCCCATCCGTTCGGGGTGTCTGACAAGCACGCTAACCCTGCCTGCCTCCCAGGCAAGGAAACGCCGCATGAATGGCGGTGCGCGGACAGGCGCAACTCAGGCTGCGCGGTACCGCCAGACGAGCGTCAAGGAGTTCCTTGGCGTGTCTTGCCATGCCTCGGCTGCAGCATGCCGGGCGCCATGCGCCGCATCGCGCCCGGCAGTTTGTACTGCGTTTTCCTAACGGTAGACGAGCACCGGGATTTTCGAGTGGGTGAGTACTTTGACCGTCTCGCTGCCGAGCAGCAGAGCGTTCAGGCCACGGCGACCATGTGAGGCCATGAAGATGAGGTCGCAGCCACCTTTATCTGCTGCGTCAATGATGGCTTCGTACGGGACCATGGTCCGTATGGCCAGCTTGGTGCAGGGCACGTCCGCTGCCTTGCAGGCTTCTTCGACAAAGCCTAATACCTTGGCGGTTTCAGCCTCGACGAGGTCGGCGGTTTTTTGCCACACCGCCGCATCAATGGCCAGGCCCTCGACAAAATAGGCGTGAAACTCGGGCTTGGCAAAGAGCGCGGTGATACGCGCCCCATTTTCCTTGGCGAGGGCGATTGCCCCATGCACGGCACGTTCGGAAAGCGGAGAACCATCGGTCGGAACAAGGATATGCTTGAACATAATGCCTCCTTCGCGGTTTGGGAATGCCTTCCTCCCTACCCACTATAGGACGTGTGGGGCGAAATGGAAATCCCGCCCCCGTGCCGGTTGGCATGGCCCGGCGACGTCCTGGCAGCTCCGAGCTTGTACAAGTCGGAGGGCAGCACGCCTGGACGTTTCAGAAAGACGGGGGGCGTGTTGGACGACGGTTCTCAGGATTCGAGTTTGAAGCTGGCGGCCGAGTCGTGCAGTTCCGAGGCCAGCTGATCGAGTTCCCGCACCTGCGCCAGCGCGGCGCGCACTGCGGCATCGGACGCATCGACCATTTGCGCGATGCGCTCGATATTGCCGGCGATGCTGTTGCTGGCCTGGCTTTGTTCCTTCGAGGCGAGGGCGACTTCGCGGGTTTTTTCGAGGGTGGCCTGTGCGCCGCCGCTGATTTCGCGCAGGGCCTCGGCGGCCTGCTCCGAGAGCGTGACGCCGCGCTCGACGAGGGTGCGCACGCCGTCCATGCGGGTGGCTGCCGTGTCGGTATCGCGCTGAATGGCGTGGATGGTCTGCGTGATGTCCTTGGTGGCAACGGCGGTGCGCTCAGCCAGTTTGCGCACTTCGTCGGCCACGACGGCAAACCCGCGGCCCTGTTCGCCGGCGCGTGCCGCTTCGATCGCCGCGTTGAGGGCCAGCAGGTTGGTCTGTTCGGCGATTTCCCGAATGACGGCGCTCATGCTGTCGATTTCGCGGGATCGGGCCACCAGGCTGCGCACGACCGTGGTCGCTTCTTCCATTTCCGAGGCGATATTCTGGATTTCGCCGGCGGCTTCGGTGACCAGCCCTTCGCCGCGGTTGGCGAGGTCGAATGCCTGTTGCGAGTTGGTTTCCGTTTCCCGTGCGCTGGTCGAGATGCTGTCGATGCTGACAGTCATCTGTTCGACCGCCGCCGCAGTCGACGCCGTCGATTCCGATGTCTGGCGGGCGCCTTCGCTCACTTCGCCCATGTGTCGGCTAAGGTCGGCGGCGGCGGTGGAGAGTTGATTCGAGGCGCTGCGGAAACGGCCGACCAGCGTCCGTAGCCCTTCCTGCATGCGCTGCATCGAGGTCAACAGGTTATCGCCCCGGCCGCTCGTTTCAATGTGTTGCGAGAGGTCGCCGGATGCGACCTGCATGGCCAGTTGCGAGGCGTATTGCGGTTCGCCGCC
>CAZHFS010000237.1:0-4994 GCA_964531885.1 uncultured Propionivibrio sp. | reverse complement strand
TACACATAGAGGCACACTCTTTCCCTACACGACGCTCTTCCGATCTTGTCGGCATCGCCGAGCAGATGGCTTTCAACCCATTCGATGGCGGCTTCCAGCGTCGGCATGTAATGGAGGTTGGCGCGCGCCGCGTCGAGTCCGGAGAGTTCCAGGAACTCGCGCACGTTTCGCCCGTTCGGCAGGCATTCGGCGACGTTGGACAAAATGAGCGGTACGTTACGTTCGGCCAACACATCGCACACGATGTTAAGCGTGTGTGCCGCGGTAATGTCGACCGACTGCACCCGGCGCAGGTCGAGGATAAGGTACTCGGCCTGGCGCAGATCCGGCTCGATCGTCCGGTAGAGTTGTTGTGCTGTCCCGAAAAAGAGGCTGCCCTGCAACTCGAAGATGAAAGCGGCGCGTCCCTTTTCTTCCAGCATGCGCATTTCGCGTTCGGGGCGGTACCAGGCCGATGAGCGTTCGCTGACAATGCTCTTGCGCCGGATGACCGTGCCGCCGACCTGCTCGCGCAGGAAAAGAATGATCGCCAGGATGACCCCGACGGCCGATGCGGCGATCAGGCCGATGGTCAGTGAAACGCCGACGACGGCGAGCACGACGATGAAATCGAGGGCCGTTGAGCGGGATTCGAGAAAGCGCAGCGGGGCGGTGTCGATCATGCGGAAACCGACGACGATCAGCACGCCGCTTAAGGTGGCAACGGGGATCCAGGCGACGAAGGAGCCGAGCAGCAGGGCGGTGAGGACCGTGAGCGCCCCTTCGACGACGCCGGAAATGCGGCTCCGGGCGCCGCTCGAATAGTTGACCATGCTCGCGCCCATGGTGCCGGCGCCGGGCATGCCGCCGATCGTCGAGGCCGCCACGTTGCCAAGCCCCTGGGCGACGAGTTCGCGGTTCGAGTCGTGCCGGGTGCGGGTGAGCTGATCGAGAACCACACAGGTTTTCAGCGTATCGATCGAAAGCAGGGCAGCCAGGGTCAGCGCGCTGCCGACAAGGCCGCCGATCTGGGCGAGCTTGAGTTCGCCGATCTCGAACCAGCGGTTGGTGATGAGTTCCAGGTAGCCGGGGCCGGTGGTGCCAAGTTCGCCGATGACCAGCGTGTTGCCGTCGAGCTGGCGCAGGCTGTCGTCGACCATGGCGATGCCGCCGTAGGTGAGGATGCCGGCGCAAATGCCCAGGATGGTGGCCGGAACAACCTTGGTGAACCGCCCGCCGAGGGCCATGGCCAGGGCGGTGAATACGCCGATGACGATGTCGCGCACATCCCAGGTTTGCGGGGAGAGGAGAACCTGCAACCAGTTCATCTCGAAATCGACCCCGGCCAACTTGGGGATCTGGCTGCTGATGATGATCAGGCCGACCCCGGAGAGGTAGCCACTGACCACCGGGTAAGGAATGTAGCGAATCAGCCGTCCGATGCCGGTCAAGCCGATCAGTACCTGGATGCCGCCGGTCAGAATGCCGAGCACGGTCAGCATCAGGACGATGCTGCTGGGGGCGACCCCCTGGCGCACCATCTCGATGGCGAACGCAGAGAGAACCGCCGCGGCGGGGGCGCAAGGGGCGCTGATCAGCCGGTCCGTGCCGCCGAGCGTCGGGGCAATGAGGCCGAGAGCCATGGCGCCGAGGACCCCGGCCAAGGCACCGAAGGCCGCGTAATGCGGGGCGACGGCACCATAGACAGTGACGCCAAAGGCCACGGAGGCGGGCAGGGCGACCAGCATGGCGGCAAAGCCTCCCCAAACATCGCCCGAATAGTGTTTCCAGGTTCCAGCCAGTTCCCGCATGATGCCCCCGTGGTGTTCATCGGTCGCTCGTGGGCGCCGATTTTGATGTCGATGGTGATTGTTGCTTTTGTTCTGCCGCTGTTCCTATTCCGCGTGTTCGATGAGTTTTTCGGCGGTCTGGTCGCCGGAGTCTTCGCTTGGCGCCAAGACGTCGTAGCCGATGCTGGTGATCTGGGTGTTGATCCAGCGCAGTTCGGAGATGAGATCCAGATGCGCTGAACTGCTTTCCATGGCATTCGAGACGCCAGCGCTCAGGCGTTTGATGTGGGCCTGGGCGCTTTCCTCGCACATCTGCTTGAAGTCGCGCTTGCGCTGCACCAGCACGCCGCCGGTTTCCGGTTGCCAGCCCATGATCACTTCCGCGGCCAGCTGGGTGTTGCCGATCAAGTAGTCGAAGAGGCTGGTCAGTTCAGCCTCGCCGGCCTCGGAAAAGCTCTTTCGGTCCTTTTTCATGGCTTCGGGGATGCCGAGCATGGTTTTGCTGATCACGTCGCCCGAGTGCTCAAGGCTGGCGGTGTAGCGCAGGAGCGCGGTGACCTTGCGCTGCTCGGCCTCGCTCAGTCCCTTGCGCGTCAGATCGACGGCATAGGCGCGCACGGCCTTGAACAGGGCGTTGACCTTCTCTTCCATGCGCTCGACGTCCGGCGCCTTTTCGGGTGAGCCGGAAACGAGCATGCTCCGCGTGTCGTCGAGCATGGTCTGGATGGTGCCGAGGATGCGCAGCACCTCGCGCGCCAGGGCGGTGACCGGCAACAGTTCGTTTTTGCTCATTTCCTCGCCGCGGCCGGGGATGTATTTCGGGCCGTATTCGTTGCTCGCCTTGGGTGGCTCGACGATGAAGCGCTCCGACATCTGCGCGGCCTTGCGCACGAAACCGGTGAATCCGACGATCAGCGATGCATTGAACAGGATGTGCAGGAGGACGACCCGGAAACCCGGTTCGCCGGGCAGGAGCTCATACAGGCCGGCGATGAGGCGCAGCAGGACCAGGCAGATGAAGACGCCGATCAGTTTGAAGGCGCCGTGCGCGATGACGATGCGGCGGGCCGCGGCGGCCTGGTTCCAGGTCATCAGGATGGGCGGGATGGCGTTGCCGACATTGATGCCGAGGATGGCGGCGAGGATCAGTGCCGGGTCGGTGGTGATGCCGGCCTGCACCAGCGAGCCCCAGAAGAGCAGGATGGCGATCGAGGAATGGGCCAGCCAGGTGAGGATGGCAAAGAGCAGCAGGGCGATCAGGAGTTCGCTGCCCAGCGAGGAGACGATGATGCGGATCAGTTCGCTGGAAGCCAATGCGCTGGAGACCTGGCTCATGAAGGTGAGCGCGATGAGGATCATGGCGATCCCCAAAGCGATGCGCCCGAACTGCTTGAGCGGGGATTCGGTGTCGCTGTAGGTTGAATGCAGCAGGTAGCCGACGAACATCAGCACCGGCCACAGGGCTTTGAGATTGAGCGAGAGCAGGGCGGCGATGACGGCGCTGCCGACGTCGGCGCCCAGCAGCAGGAGCAGGCCCTCGGCAACCGGGATGGCCCCGACGGCGGCGAGGCCCGAGGTGAATACCGCGACCGCCAGCGAGCTTTGCAGGACGGTTGCCGCCCCGGCACCGGTGACGAGGGCGATCCAGCGGCTCTGCAGGGCACGAGGCAGGATGCGGTGGATTTCGGGGCCGTAGACCCGCATGACCCCGGTGCGCGCCATGCGCACGCCCCAGAGCAAGAGGGTTGCTGCCCCGAGGATGAGGGTCAGTTCGTAGGTGCCGGATTCCTGCATGGTCATGCTCTTTCGTGAAACGGTCTTGCGGTGATGCGAATGCGGCCGAGCAGTGTACTACAAGGCCCCCAGGTCCTCGACGACCAGGGTCGGCTGGCGTTCGAGGCCGGGCAGATCGGCGCGCTTGGCTTCGCCGCTCAGGACCAGGATGAAGTCGATGCCGGCGTTCTCGGCGAGTTTTTTATCGGTCGACAGGCGGTCGCCAACCATCACCATCTCGTCCTGGCGGAAGCGTTTGGTGAGCGGCGAGAGAACGAGGGTGTTGGGCTTGCCGAAGACGATTTCGGGCAGTCGCCCGGTCGCGGCTTCGTAGAGTTTCACGAAGCTGCCGGTGTCCGGCAGCGGCCCGGCGGGCGAGGGGCAGACGAGGTCCGGGTGCGTGGACAGGAAACGCACTTCAGGCCGCTGCAGCGCAAGGCAGGAGTCGACGAGCTTGGCGTAGGTGAGCTCGGTATCGTAGGCCAGGACAACGGCCTGGCAGCCGTCGCCGGCGGTGAATTCGAGGTCGGGCAGCTGTTCCTTGAGGTAGGTCTGGAAGCTCGTGTTGCCGACGGGATAGATGCGCGTGAGATTGTGTTCGCGCAGGTGGTCGATGAGCGGCAGGAGCGGCGAGAGAATGCGCTCCAAGCCCACCTCGATGCCGAAGCCGGCGAGTTTCCTGGTGTAGTCGGCGAGGTTCTTCGAGGTGTTGTTGGTCAAGAAGAAAATCTCGCGCGAGGCGAGATTTCTCCGGATGAAGTCTATCGTTCCCGGAATGGGACGGTCACCGAGGTAGACCGTCCCGTCCAGGTCGAAGACAAAGCAGGTTTTGTTTTCGATATTCACGTTCTTACATCAGGTACTTGAGCGGTACGAGCGACAGGCTCGGGAAGAGCAGCAGCAGGAACAGCACCGCGATTTCCATGAGCAGGAAGGGCATCATCTTGCGCACCAGATAGCCCATGGTGATCCCCGCCGAGCCGCAAACCACGAAGAGTACCGTGCCGACCGGTGGAGTGATCACCCCGATGCCGACGTTGAGCACGAAGAGCAGCCCGAAGAAGTACGGGTCGATCCCGGCCAGCGTGGTCAGCGGGTAGAACACCGGTGCGAAGAGCAGGATGTTCGGCGTGAGGTCCATGACCATGCCGGCGGCGAACAGGAAGATCATGATCGCGATCAGGAGCAGCGTCGGGTGCGGCACCAGCGGCTTGAAGACACTGGCCATCTGGTCCGGGATCTGCGCCGAGGTGATGAACCAGCCGACCGCCGTGGCGGCGCCGACGATGAACATCACCACCGCCGTGGTACGCGCCGCCGTGGTGCTCACCCGCATCAGGTCGCGCAGCGACAGTTCGCGGTAGTAGAAGCAGCACACGATGATCGCGTAAACACAGGCGAAGGCACCGCCCTCGGTTGGGGTGAATACGCCGCCGCGGATGCCGCCGAGCA
>CAZHFS010000236.1:0-5002 GCA_964531885.1 uncultured Propionivibrio sp. | reverse complement strand
GATGCCTGCAGAAACATCTGGCACGAAGCGGCAAGTCCGCGCTGCGCCGGAAACTGATCGAGGGCCATCAATGTGAGGCAGGGCATGGCCATCGACATCCCGAAGGTATAGACAAAAATCGCCAGCACGCTCCACGGCAAGCCCGGCGGCAGGGCATAAGCCAGCAACAGGTTGAGAAGCGCGGCACAGAGCATGACCGCATAACCGTACGCGACGGTCTGGCGCAATGAGCGTCTGCCAGCCAGCCGGCCGGACACCCAGGCGCCGCTCATCAGGCCACCCATCGCCGGCCCGAACAGCCACAGAAAACCGGTTTCCGGCACGCCCAGATGCTGCATCAGGAACACCGGGGCAGACATCACATAGATGAAGAAGCCGACGAAGTTAAAGGCCAAGCCCCCACAGGCCGTCAGAAAAAGCGGCGACGTCAGCACCCGCCAGTAAGTCCGTGCCAGATAGGACGGTGCCAGCGGCTGGCGTTTGTCAGGGGGCAAGGTCTCGGGCAACAGACGCCAGCAGGCAAACCACACGGCGCCGCTGAACAGCACCAGGAAGGCAAAGACCGAACGCCAGCCGAACAATGCCTGCAACTGGCCGCCGATGACCGGCGCCAGCGCCGGCGCAAAGGCAAACATCATCGTGATCTGGGACATCAGTCGATGCGCCTGCGGCCCGTCGAAAAGATCGCGCACGATCGCCCGGCTGATCACGATTCCGGCGCCTGCCGTCATACCCTGCAGCGCACGCAGAACCCACAGGTGTTCGATTCGTGTGGCGAACAGGCAGCCAAACATGGCCAGGCCAAAGCAGGCCAGCGCCACCAGAACAACTCGCCGCCGCCCGAGCGCATCGGCAATGGCTCCATGCCACAAGGCCATCACGGCAAAGGGCAGCAGATAGGCCGTCAGGGTCTGCTGCACCTGGATCGTAGTCGCCCCCAGCGAGGCCCCGATGTCGGAAAACGACGGCAGGTAAGTGTCAATCGCAAACGGCCCGAGCGCGGAGAGCCCAGCAAGCAATAAGGCAATGCCGCGTGGCGGCGGAGTGACAGACGGCATTCAAAACCCCAAATTAATCCTGCGCAAAGCGGCGGTATTGCACGGCTTCGGCAACATGAGCGGCATTGACCGGCGCGCTACCGGCAAGGTCGGCGATACTGCGCGCCACGCGCAGCACCCGGTGGTAGGCTCGCGCGGAAAGCCCGAGACGGCTGATGGCCTGGCGCAACAAATCCGCCCCTGCGGCATCCGGGGCGCAATGCACTTCAACCTCGCGAGGCGCCAGGCGAGCGTTGATCTTTCCCTGCCGCGCCTGCTGCCGGGCACGCGCAGCGACCACACGCAGGCGCACCTCGGCCGACGATTCGCCTGGCGGCGACGTCTGCAGATCTTCGGCCGCCAGCGCTGGCACTTCGAGTTGCAGATCGATCCGGTCCAGTAAAGGCCCAGACAGTTTACCCCGATAGCGAGCCACCTGATCCGGCGTACACCGGCAGCGCCCGCTTTTTGCCCCATGGTAACCACAGGGGCAGGGATTCATCGCCGCAACCAGTTGGAATCGCGCCGGATAGTCAGCCCGGTGCGCCGCGCGGGCGAGATGAATGTGACCGTTTTCGAGTGGCTCGCGCAGCGCTTCAAGCACGCGGCGTTCGAACTCGGGCAACTCGTCGAGAAAAAGCACGCCGCGGTGCGCAAGCGATATCTCCCCGGGGCGAGGGATCCCCCCGCCACCGACAATCGCCGCCGTTGAGGCGGTGTGATGCGGAGAACGAAAAGGGCGTACGCCAAAGCGTGCAGGATCAAAAATGCCTGCCAAGGAGAGCACGGCGGCCGATTCGAGCGCAGCCTCCGGTGTCAGCGCAGGCAACAGGCCGGGCAAACGTTGCGCCAGCATGGATTTGCCACTGCCCGGAGGCCCGGCAAGAAGCAGGGAATGTCCACCTGCCGCCGCTACCTCGAGTGCCCGCTTGGCGCGGGCTTGACCGCGCACATCAGCCAGATCAGGCACAACGTCGGCGGCAACATCGCGCGGTTCAGGATGGCATTCGGTCAGCGGCGTCTGTCCGCAAAGATGCGCACAGACGGCTAGCAGCGTCTCTGCCTGAAGAATCGGTTCGCCAGTAAGCGCCGCCTCACGCGCACTGGCCGCAGGAAGAACGAAACGACGACCGGTGCGCCCGGCCGCAAGAACCATGGCCAGCGCTCCGCGTATCGGGCGCAGTTCACCTGAAAGGGATAGCTCACCGGCAAACTCGTATCCCTCAAGAGCGGTGGCGGGCAGTTGACCGGACGCCGCGAGGATACCAAGCGCGATCGGCAGATCGAAGCGCCCTGACTCCTTGGGAAGATCGGCGGGCGCGAGGTTGACGGTTATCCGCCGGGCGGGAAATTCGAATCCCGAATTCTGCAGTGCGGCGCGCACCCGATCACGCGCCTCCTTGACCTCGGTATCCGGCAAGCCGACAAGGGTCACCGACGGCAAACCACCGGCGAGATGGACCTCCACCGCCACTTCAGGCGAAGACAGCCCGTCCAGGCTGCGACTATGGACAATGGCCAGCGCCATGGCCCAGAAAGGCTCAGTCCGCTGCCCGGTCGTAATGCGCTTCGAGCCGCTCGACACGCGCTTCGAGCGCCTTCAGCTTCTCACGGGTGCGGCGCAAGACCTCGGTTTGCACCTCGAACTCCTCTCGGGTCACGAGATCGAGCTTGGTAAAAAAGCTCGCCAACAGGGCACGGGCATTCTTTTCGATATCGGCGGCAGGGCTTGCTGCGATGACGGCGCTCAGCCGAGTGGCAAATTCCTCGAGGGCTTTCGGATCGAGCATGACGGACTCTTTCTGGAAAACGGTCGCGGGGCTCGCGACCATCAAACGGCATCCGAGTGTACCACGGCCACCCACCCTACTCAGCAAACCGCTCAAGGATGGTGCATCCCCCCCCAGGAATGTGCATGAAAACCGTGCATCACCACGACAATAGACAAGCAAAACATTTATATCAATGAATTATATGTGTTTTTTTATCTGGCACGCTTGATGCTTAGCTTGATTCGATTTTCATTTTTAGCCAGAGGAGATCCCACACGATGAAAACCCGCATTGCATTCGCCACATTGAGTGCCCTCATCGGCATTCCGGCCGCCGCGCAAACCGCAGCCCCCGAGGCGACACCGGCCGCCACCCCGGAACACACGCTGACCGCCAACATCAGCCTGGCCTCCAGCTACCGCTTCCGCGGCATCGACCAGACTTTTGGCAAACCCGCCCTGCAGGGTGGCTTCGACTACGCCCATTCGAGCGGGTTCTACCTCGGTAACTGGAACTCCAACGTCAACTCCGGCGCTGGCTTCCCCGACGGCAACCTTGAAATGGATTTCTACGGTGGCTACAAGACCACCTTCGGCGACTTTGGCATCGATTTAGGTGCCATCGCCTACTATTACCCCGGCTCCCAAGGCAAAGTCCTCGGCACCGGTGCGAGTTCCGGGGCGGTCACCAACAAGGAACTCTACATCGGCGGATCGTGGAAATTCGTTTCGCTCAAGTATTTCTACAGCCTGGATGACTACTTTTCCCTGCGCGGCTGGGATTCGGCCGGTAGCAGCACCGGCAAGAGCACCAAGGGCACAGGCTATCTCGACCTGTCGCTCAACTACGATCTTGGCGACGGCTGGGGCATCAACGCCCACGTTGGCCGCCTGAACCTGAAGAACGGCTACAAGGGCGACTACACCGACTGGAAACTCGGTGTCACCAAAGAGGTGGCGGGCTGGGTCTTCGCCGCCTCGTACATCGATACCAATGCCGCCGGTTCGTGCTCCGGCGCATCCAGCTACCAGTTCTACTGCTTCACCAACAAAAACTCGGAGAGCAGCAGCGGCACGCTCGAAACCGGTTCACACAGTAAGGACGCCGGGCGCGGCATCGCCGTCGTTTCGGTCAGCCGCACGTTCTGAACCATCACCCTGGAGAGCTGCGTATGAAACTCATCACCGCCATCATCAAACCCTTCAAGCTCGACGACGTCCGCGAGGCACTTTCAGAAATTGGCGTCCAGGGCATCACCGTCACCGAGGTCAAGGGTTTTGGCCGCCAGAAAGGCCATACCGAGTTGTACCGGGGCGCCGAGTACATCGTCGACTTCCTGCCCAAGGTCAAGGTCGAGGCGGCCGTCGCCGACAGCATCCTCGACCAGGCCGTCGAGGCCATCGAAAAATCGGCCGGCACCGGCAAGATCGGCGACGGCAAGATCTTCGTCTTCAACCTCGAACAGGTTATCCGCATACGCACCGGCGAGACCGGCGAAGCGGCCCTTTAAGGAGAGCATCATGAAAAAACCATGGTCTTTACTCGCCGCTGGCCTCCTGCTGCTCGCCGGTGCCTTGCCCGCCCTGGCCGAAGGGGATGTTGCCACGGCAGCTCCCGCCCTGATCGCCAACAAGGGCGACAACGCCTGGGTGATGATCAGTGCCGCCTTCGTCATCCTGATGTCGATTCCCGGGCTGGCCCTGTTCTACGGCGGACTCGTTCGCGCCAAGAACATGCTCTCGGTGCTCGTTCAGGTCTTCGTCACCTTCGCCCTGATCAGCGTGCTGTGGGTGGCGTTTGGTTACTCGCTGGCCTTTACCGAAGGCAATGCCTTCATCGGCACATTCGATAAACTCTTCCTCAAAGGGATCACCGTCGATAGCGTCGCCGCCACCTTCAGCAAAGGCGTCGTCGTCTCCGAACTGGCCTACGTCATCTTCCAGGGTGCCTTCGCGGCAATCACCTGCGGCCTGATCGTCGGCGCCTTCGCTGAACGCATCCGCTTCTCCGCGGTGCTGCTGTTCATGGTCGTCTGGTTTACTCTCGCTTATCTCCCGATGGCACACATGGTGTGGTTCTGGGCCGGCCCCGACGCTTACACCGACGCCGCTGCGGGCGAGGCGGCCGGCGCCACGGCGGGCTTCCTGTTCCAGAAAGGTGCGCTTGACTTCGCTGGTGGCACCGTGGTGCATA
>CAZHFS010000235.1:0-5004 GCA_964531885.1 uncultured Propionivibrio sp. | reverse complement strand
ACGCATACTGGGCGTCCTGTCTGGTTTGACTGGGTGTGTGCGAAGCGTGTGGCGTTGCCGAATCAGCGCCTGTCCGTCTGGAAAATGCGGATTACCTCCGCGGTGCATGGCCTGTGTCGGCTTGCAGAAGCATAGCCGGAGTGAATTGAAATGGAAAGAAAATTCGTGAAAATAAAAAAACGGAATTAACTTTCCGTAAACTCTGGGCGTGACTCATGATGAAAGAGTGTGGCCTTGTACGAAATACCCACCTTGTTCAGTGGTGCTCGTGCAGGGGAAAATCCTTCCAACCATGTGCGCATTGCAGGACAGCGTTGCGCAAGACGTCAGGGAAGCCGCAGGCCAGCTCAAAAGTGGGGGTGTTCCTGCTGAGATGGTCGAGCACCAGAATCAGCATCGGCTTGGCCACTCGCCGAGAAGAATCACGAGGAACGACAGCGCCTTGCGCCAACACCTGCTCACCGACTCGCCATTGAAAGCAGCGTTGGGTGGCGGATGTCGAGTTCGTGTCAGCGTTCAGGTGGTGGAGGCTGAATTGTTGCGCCGGTGGATCTCCGCTGGACTGCAATAAAACACCCGTCTGCGCAGGTGATCAATGGCGCGGAGTTTTGTCCGTGCACCCCT
The DNA here is from genome assembly GCA_964531885.1 of uncultured Propionivibrio sp. Lineage (GTDB taxonomy): Bacteria > Pseudomonadota > Gammaproteobacteria > Burkholderiales > Rhodocyclaceae > Propionivibrio. Next base: position 4,380 of record CAZHFS010000235.1, on the reverse strand, counting down.
CAAGTTGCCCGTCCGCTGGCGGGTCACTCAGCCAGAGATCGATATGCCGCGGCAGTGGAGTTTGCGCGAGTGTCTGCAACGAAGCGGCCAGAGTCAATGCGAGGACGAGTCGGCGGCATCGGCGCTGGTACTTGATTCGACTCGTCCGGGGGCTGCGGAAAAAGCTCACTGTGTGCTTTCTTTGAGCACCAATTCGCCGTTTGGCTGCACGGTAAATCCGCCGATGGTGATCAAGCCGGATTTCTCCAGCAGGCGCATGCTGACCGTCTGCTGACGCATCTCCGGCGTACCGAACCCGGTTTGAAGGGTGAGGTTGATTACCGCACCGCGGGTCAGGCGGGCGAGACGGCTACCGTAGTACTTGACTGCCACGGTGTATTCGCCCGGTTTTGGTTCGCGCAGGATGAATTCCTCCGGGCCGTAGCCGGCGGTGAAGTCGCGCGACATGAGGCCTCCCTGATAGGTTTTGGGATGTGCGAAGTAGGCGGTCTCGGTATTGGGGTCGGTAACGTGCAGGTCGATGTCCGTGTCGTTGAGATCCCAGCGCAAGACGACACGCAGGCCGACGGGCAAGGCTTGCTGCATCGGCTCGGGCCACGCGGCCGGGCGCGCATCAGGGCAGCGCAGCTGCAGATCGTTGTGCTCGGCCAGTGCGCTGAGACCAATGTCGGCGAAACGCGGATCCCACGGGGTGTCGACGACACGACGCAAGAGGTCGAGCGCCTCCTGGCACTGGCTCGGCCCTTGCAGCGCCAGGGCGAGATCGCGGAAGGACTGCGGTTCATCCGGCGCCAGCGTGATGACTTTGCGCAGCAACGCTTCGGCCTCCTTGCGCAGTCCGGCATCAAGCAAACGGTAGGCGACAAGCCTCAGGGTGGCGTGATCTCGAGGCAGGAGTTCGACCGCATTGCTGAGGACCTGCCAGCCCAGTGCTGGATCACCGAGTTCGAACAGCCGCTCGGCGACATCGAAATAAAACGCTGGACTCTGCCCATATTGGAGACGCAAATCCAGATAGCGGGGGTACAGGTCGGCCACGTTCTGGACGGTACGCAAATCGTTGGTGTAAGGGGCATTCACCGGAACGGCCTGCAGGCGCATGCCGATGCCCGGTGTCGTGGCGTCCTTGGGCGCAAGTGCCGGTGCCGGTGCCGGCGGCGCGATACTCGCCATCTTTGGCTGTGCCGAGCCGACCGGCCTGGGTTCGATGGCTTGTTCGCGCTGGCTCTGCGCCTGTGCGGCCTGCCGCTTGCGCTGTTCCTCGGCCCAGCGGGGGCGCGGATCGTCCTTGGGGTAAGTGGCCTTCCACCAGGCCAGGCGTTCATTCCAACCTTCCTCGATGCGGCTGCGGTGGCGGGCCGCCGCTTCTGCTTTGGTTTGCTCGGCCAGTGCGCGCTGCTGCAGCACGCGCTCGCGCAGGGCGACATCGGCCTGCGGCGGCAGGATGCCATGGCGCACGTAGTCGTTTTCCCGTTCCAGAACCAGGAGACTGGTTTCGGCATTGACGATGCCAAAGCGCTCGCCGAGAACCGCCAGCTGGCTGCGATGCCGTTCCGCCTGGACTTCGAGCTCTTCGGCCCACCAGGTGGCACACCAGAAGGCGGCTTGCGGTGCCGCCCGCGCAACGATGGCCTTATGCCGGCGTAGCTCGGTTGAGGCATCGGGCCGCGCGTGCCGGACAGACAAAACCGGAATGGCTGCCGGTGCATTGGCGATATGGCAGGCACGGAGGAACTGGCTGCCTTCGCTGTCTTCACCGACGTGCCAGTTCTGCTCGAGGGGGCCTAAAACGGCTTGCGCTATCGGGGGCTGGCGTAGTTTGATCAGCGCGGCTTCGGTAGATAAACGATCGAGGTCGAGCACTTTCCCCCCGTTGCGGACCAGCCAACGTGCCAGCGCGGGTTGTCCCGAACCCTGTCCGACCACGTAAACCGGCTTGTCGATCTGCGGCAGATTCGTTTGCGGGAGTGTCGAGATGAGGTCGCTAAAAATGACGACGCTTTCCGCCTCGGCGGCCGGCGTCCAGTTGGCGAGATTCGTTGCGCCATCGGCCGGTTCGTCGCTCAGTTTGGCTAGCAGCCGCTTGACATCGCTCGCGCCGGCTATCTGCCACTGGCTGCGGGAGATGTCATGGCGCAGGACGGTCAAGGTGACGCTGCTCTCTCGGCCTGTGAGCAATTGCTCGATCAGTTCGATGGCCTTGCGGCGGTCAGCACCGGCCGTGCTGAGCGAGGCATCCCAGACGATTTCGAGCTGCCTGGGCAAGGGGGCTTGGCTTAAACCGCTCGGTGCGACGACCGGGATTTCCAGCCAGTCCATTTGCATGCCGTCGTAAAAACGCATGCCGAAGGATGCGTTGCCGATCGGTGCGCGCAGGCATACCTTGTGCTGAGCACCGCGTTCAGGCACCGGGATGGCGGTGCTGAATCTGCCCGCCTGCTCGACCCAGTTGAGCGGGGGCGCATCGTTCATTTTCTGCGGGCGGGTTGTGGCATTGAGCGAGGCGACGAGTTTGTCGTCACGGGCGCTGCTTCCGGTCTCAAGGACATGCTGCCAGCCGCAGGTGGAGCGGTTGGCCAGGCTGGCAACGTCGATGCGCAGACGCCTTTCGCCGCGTGGCGGAATCGGGAAGACGCGGATCTGATAGGTGTTGCCGGCGCTGCTCTTCTGTGCGAGTGCCGGATCGACATCGCGCCGGACAGTTTCCTCGAACACGGTACGCGCCTTGACCCGTTCAACCGGCACGGCGTCGCGCAGTTGCCCGTCGACATCCAGCGCGTAGCCCTGTAGCCGCTCGTTCCCTGCCAGGGGTAAATGCACCGTGGCTTCCAGCGGCCGGTTGTGTGGGTTGCGCAGTGTTAGCTCGATACTTTTTTTGGCGAACGGGCCGTCAAGATCCCAGTGCAGGCGACGCACGCTGCTTTGGATATCCTGGTCAGCCTTGATGTCCAGGGTTGTGCTGTGCGCTACACCGATCCCGGTGGCGAAGAGGAGACTGGCCAGTACACAGGGTGTAAGGTATTGGGTTTTCAGGGGCATGCTGGAGTTCTCGGAACGGTCGTTTTCTGGCGTGATCAGTGGCTGGGTGAGCCTAGATGAGATTGTGCCTGCTCGGCTGGTAATTTGAGCATCTGGAGACGGCCGTAGAGGCCAAAAATTGTCCGTCGGCCGGTTTCGTCCAGGTCGCCGTCCCAGTCGGTTATCTTTCCTGACCGGTCGCGGCGAGTTCGGATTTCGCCTTTGCCGATCAGGACTTGGCGAATCATACGCCCATCAGCGTCGTGATCAATCTGCAGGCTTTCGAGCAGCGTGTCGTCAGAGGCATGCAAGGAAAGGCATGTAACCCTCCCGCTCTGATCGTATGTCAGCCGTACAGAATTGTCGCCCCGCTGGGATGCCATCAGGAGCCTGCCATCGGCATCATGGCGATAACGGAAATCGCCGCGCGCTTCAAGGACTCGGATAATCAGCCCGCTGGCAGGATCGCGCTCAATCAGAATCGGCGCATTGGCACGGGGCGGTGCATAGGGAACAGCGGCGCCAGGAGGCAGACCGGGTGGTGGGTCAGATGCCCATATGGCGGTGCTCGAAAATGACAGAGCGCAGACCAGAACGATCCAGCAAAGGGCGACAGTCGACATCCAGGAGATCTTCGGCTTGATCAGCAGCCGGTAATGCCACCCGACTGTCTTCTCCTTTGCTTCGATGTGCCGGCGTGTCATGAGTGTTGGGGTGAGCGAGGGGGTACGCCGTCGGCGTTAAGGTCGCCAGTCCAAGCGGCGCACTTCGCCGTAGCGCTGCTGGTTTGTCACTCCCTCGTCGAGTTCGCGTTGTGCCTCGCTGGCACTGGCGAAATGAGCCGGGCAACCCCCATTGGTGCTGCTGATCTTCCAGTCCGAGTAGCGTGCGCTGGCCGCCTTGACGAATTTGTTGCGCAGGTCAGTGTGCCCGAAAGAGTCAAGCCGATGCTTGATCTCAAACACCGAACTGAAGACCATCGCCCCGCGGCCGTCTTTGACACTTTTCTCGGCGATGAATGAACAGTAACCGTAGTTCGTGGCACCTGCGGTTTTCGTTTGCGATTGAGCTTGAAGCGGGAGGAACAAAGCCAGTGCCAATGCGGAAAGGGATATTTTGTTCATGGGGCTCATCATTATCCGTCGGCTATTTGGAATAGGAAAGAGGTTAAGCGCGACGCTCCTCGGTGAGCGAATCCGTCACCGGGGGGGCGCGCTACGCAGATATCGTCGCCTACTTGGAAATCACCGGACATTTGCCCGGGCAGTCTTTCGGGCGTCCGATCTGGCAATAGCAGCGATCGTTAGCGTTGTCTTTCTTGGATAGGACGAGCCCATCCACCGGGGCGGAATAAGCCAGTGA
>CAZHFS010000234.1:0-5005 GCA_964531885.1 uncultured Propionivibrio sp. | reverse complement strand
TCGGAGCGACAAGTTGAAATACGCAGTAATATTTCACGAGCACATGCCTACCGGCTGGACTACTATAAGAGATAAGAAGAGGGGGTATCGTGATGCTTCAATTGGGCCGTACTTTTCCAAAACGGATTTCGAAATTTCTGGGTGCATCCGCTTTGGTTCTCGCCTTGTCAAGTGCGTGGGCGATTGATGTCAGTTCCGGTGATTTCCAGACAGTTCTTAATGCCCGCAACGAAAACGTTGTAATCTGGCAGATGGCAGAAAACCCGAATATCTACGTTTTCGACTTCAAAGGTCTGAACAATCAGGGCCGAAGTTTTAACCGGATCACGCAATTCACCGAACAACAGACCACCGAGCCCTATCCCAAGGTGCTGAACAATCTCGAATTGTCCCGGTACATTGAAGCAGCACGGCGCACCCAGGCAGATTTTGCCTTCGGCCATGACGTCCTGGTTGGCGAACTGGTGCAGTTCTTCAACTACGCCCTGCGTGACAAGGTTGAGTTGAATCCCGAAGAAATTTTGGTTCGCGACTTTCTCACGGAACAGGGACTGATTCGTTTCTGGCGGGGTTTCTATCAGGCGATGCGTCCTGACGTGGTGATATTGGCGGTTCCACAGACCCAGGATCGCAAAGCTAACGAGCCGATGGTAAGCGCCGGTGCCCGTTATGCAATTTTGCTGCATGAATTGGCGCACGGTGAGTATTACACCAATACCCATTACCAGAAATTCTGCCAGCGGTTCTGGTACGAAACGCTCACCGAAAATCAGCGTGAGGCCTTCAAGAAATTCCTCGGAAACTTCAACTACGCAGTAAACAACGAGGAATTGCTGATTAACGAAATGCAGGCGTACCTGATGTTCACGCCCGACCCTAAGTCATTCAGCGCCCGCAAGCTGGGTGTTTCGGATGCCGAACTGGACCAGATGCGCAGCGCGTTCCGCCGGGCGAGTCCACCGATCCGCCTGCCCATGCTCTAAACGGAGAAATGACATGAACAGATGGTTGATTGGCGCAATCGTGTTCGGTTCGTGCTTCGGTATTGCTACTGCTCAGACCAGTCAGCGTGGCGGAACAACAAGAATTCAGGGCAATACGGAAATCAACGCCTCGACGAAGAACATGACTGCTGTTGCTGCCGGGGAAGGGAATGTTGCCAAGAACCGTGTGGGCGTCGTTCAGGGTGACAAACGCGGGGATACCAAGATTAACGTTGCCGCAGGCAACATCACCACCATTGCGGTTGGCCGCAATAAAAAAGCATGCACAAATATCGGAGGGATTGTCAGCGATGAATGCAAGTAAAGCGTTAATGGTTATGATGGCAGCGTTTGCTGTCGGCATTGTTGGAAGTGTACATGCGGTTCAGGGTTTGGATGCTTCGGGTCAGACAAAGGTGAATAACGCCATGGCCAAGCGCTGGTCTGAGCAAGCCAAGGGCGAAAAGACTCCCACCGATGAAAAACGGGTAGTCAATGTCGGAAGCAAGCGGCAGGGGACATGCAATGTCAATGTCGGCACCGCAGAAGCCGGTCGTGGCGGGCGTCAACCGAAAGACATCGTCGTGACGACGAAAGAAGTCATCAATGTTTGCAAGTGAGGATTGAATGAACAAGATTTCTCGATTGGCCGTGGGGATGGTGCTGATTGCCTCAATGGGCATCGCTCAGGCCTCCGACGAAGACAAGCTGAAGGAACTGGAGCGCGCAATGAATGCGCCATCCGAAACAGCGCGTCCGAAGATGCGGACCCGTGCAATTGTCTTCGATAACCAGCCTCAGGCTGGCGGACAGGCAGAGCCTGCGATGGCAGCTGCAAGCAGTCCACGCGATTGCACGAACTTGCCGGGTGATGTCAAAACAATCGGTGTCGATTTCGCTATTCAGTTCAATGTCGGCAGCGCGACTGTCTCTTCCGCTTCCGAAGGCACCCTCACCCAGATTTCAAAAATTTTGGCATTGTCACCGGACAAGTGTGTGATTGTCGAAGGACACACGGATTCCAGCGGCAATTTTGACAAAAATATGGCGCTGTCCCGTGACCGCGCCAACTCTGTGGTCAATTTCGTTTCCACTCGTAACGGCATTGACCGCAAGCGCCTCGTTCCCGTCGGCAAGGGGTCGAGCGATACGATGCCGAACCTCGACTCACGCGATCCGAAGAATCGTCGCGTGGTTTTCAAGGTAGTCACTGGTTGATTTTCTAGCAGTACCTTTTCATCTCACTAATTAGGAGACTCACATGCGTCTGATCACTTTCATGATTGCTGCTGCCGTTGCTGCTTCCCCGGTTCTCGCTCAACAAACCCAGCGTTCCAGCAACCCGCAGGGCGTCCAGATTCAGGGCAACACCAACATCAATGCCAAGAACGAAAACGTCGCTGCCGTTGCAGTTGGTGAAGGCAACACTGCCAAGACCACTACCGGCGCCATCAAGGGCGGCACTCAGATTCAAGGCAACACCAACATTAACGCTTCGCAGAAGAACGCAGCTGCCGTTGCTGTCGGCAAGAACAACACCGCCGTCAACGAAGCTGGCGTCATCGGCGGCAAATAAGCCGAACTGACCTGAACCATATAACGATTACACATTCGGAGGTAAACCATATGCGCACTCAAATCATCATCGCTCTCGCTTCTGCCGTCATCTCCACCGCCGCTTTCGGTCAGGCCTCCCAGGCAGGTCCGAAGGGTGCAATGTCCTCGCCGAACGCTCAGGGTGTTCAGATTCAAGGTAACACCAACATCAACGCCAAGAACGAAAACGTCGCTGCCGTTGCAGTTGGTGAAGGCAATACTGCCAAGACCACCACTGGCGCCATCAAGGGCGGCACCCAGATTCAGGGCAACACCAACATCAATGCCAAGCAGAAAAATGCTGCTGCTGTTGCTGTCGGCAAGAACAACACTGCCGCCAACGAAGCTGGCGTCATCGGCGGCAAGTAAGCCACCGTCACCCCCTTGGCCGCACAGGCCAAGTGGTTGAGAATATCGGCTGACCGGACTACCCGGCCAGCCGATTTTTTTGGAGCGCGTACAAACCATGTCTGAGCCTCTTTACCTCGCCAAATCCGATGACGGCTACCCGGCCCTGCTACCGCAGATGGCCAACCGCCACGGCCTGATTACCGGTGCCACCGGTACCGGCAAGACCGTCTCCCTGCAGTCGATTGCCGAGCGCCTGTCCTACGCTGGCGTTCCCGTATTCATGGCTGATGTCAAAGGCGACCTTTCGGGCATGGGTGCGCCGGGCACGGTTACAGCAAAACTTGAAAGCCGCCTGAAAGACCTTGGCCTCGAGGGCTTTACACCTTATGCCAACTCGGTTGCTTTCTGGGACGTCTTTGGCGAGAACGGTGTACCGGTTCGCGCAACGATCTCAGATATGGGCCCGCTGCTGCTGGCGCGATTGCTCAATCTGAATGACACCCAAGCCGGTGTCCTGCAACTGGTTTTCAAGATTGCCGACGATCAAGGGCTGCTGCTGCTTGACCTCAAGGATCTGCGCGCGATGGTCCAGAACGTCGGCGACAACGCCAAGGACTACACCACCGAATACGGAAACATCGCAGCAGCCTCCATTGGCGCCATCCAGCGCGGCTTGTTGACGCTGGAAGAGCAGGGCGGGGACGTCTTCTTCGGCGAACCCATGCTCAATATCGCCGATCTGATGCAGGTCGATGCCAACGGTCGCGGCATCATCAATGTCCTCGCCGCAGAGAAGTTGATTCACTCGCCGGCGCTGTACTCGACCTTCCTGCTCTGGCTGCTCTCGGAGCTTTTTGAGCAACTTCCGGAAGCAGGTGATCTCGACAAACCCAAACTGGTCTTCTTTTTTGACGAAGCCCACCTGCTGTTCAGCGATGCCCCGACGGCCTTGGTCGACAAGGTCGAGCAGGTCGTCCGACTGATCCGCTCCAAGGGCGTCGGTGTCTACTTCGTCACTCAAAACCCGCTCGACGTACCTGAAAAGATTCTTGGCCAGCTTGGCAATCGCGTCCAGCACGCCCTTCGCGCATTTACACCACGCGACCAGAAGGCGGTGCGGCCGCTGCTCAGACCATGCGCGCCAACCCGAAATTCGACGCCGCAACGGTCATCACCGAACTCGGCGTTGGCGAGGCGCTGGTATCGTTCCTGGACGAGAAGGGTCGCCCTAACGTGGTCGAGCGCAGCTTCATTTTTCCGCCAGCCTCCCGTCTCGGCCCACTTACCCCCGAAGAGCGGCTTGCCGTGATCCAGGCCAGCCCGATGCTTGCGGCCTACGGCCAGGCCGTCGACCGCGAATCCGCTTACGAGATTCTCAAAGGCAAGCCCGCCGCGGCAGCCAAGGCACCTCCCGGAGCGATTCCGGCACCGCCGGCTGGCAACATGAGCGCCAGCGACTGGGGCAACCACAGCGGCCGCGCTCAGCCACAACCGCGTTACGAGGAAGCGCAGCCCCGTCCGCGCCAGGCCGAAGAGGCTGCCGATTCGGGTGGCGGATTGCTCGGCGGGTTGGGCAACATCCTGATGGGCAGCACCGGCCCCCGCGGTGGCAAACGTGAAGGCGTGCTTGAGTCAGCCGCCAAGAGCGCCGCCCGCGGCGTCGCTGGCACCGTCGGCCGCGAACTCGGCAAGCAGATTCTGCGCGGCGTCCTCGGCTCAATCATGGGTGGCCGCCGCTGACCTGTAGCGCCACTGACTGCCCCGGGTACAAACAAGCGCCCCGGGCAGTCATTCGCGCAATTTACGGCAACCTGATTTTCGCCTGATTTTCGGGTTGACCGCAGACGGCCTCACAGTACTTGAGGCCGTCCCTTTCCGGCCAGATGTGCGAACAGGGCGGCCGCCGCCGGGTGCAAGGCGGCACTGCTGCGAACGCACAGTTGCAAATCCCGAGGAGCCCAGTCATCGCTGATTTCGACGGTACGCACCTCGGCAGTGACCGCCGAACGCGGCACCATGCCGATGCCGACGCCGGCCGCGACCATGCGGCAAACCGCGTTGAAGCCGCGCACCTG
>CAZHFS010000233.1:0-5033 GCA_964531885.1 uncultured Propionivibrio sp. | reverse complement strand
TGATCGCCGTCTCGATCTGCTCGATCAACAGCTCAACCCCCTCGCCTCGCTGATCGACAAGCAGGTTGGGAACCGCGCCGTACCACAAGCCGTCCGGCAGGGCATAGTTGCGCTGAACGACCGTACTGCCGCGCCAACCCACCACTTCGTAACGGGTAAAGGACGTTTCCCCGCTACGCTTGTAAATGATCCAGGGATGGACGGCAAAAATACCTCGCCAGCCGTAGGTCGCGGCAACATACACTTGGACGATGGCCTCAGCGGCGTACGCCACGGGGTCAGGCGCGATACCCGCGGAATGGCGGGGCGCAGTTCGCCAACTGCGACTTTCGGTGACGCTTGCCGGCTTTTCTGGTTCGGCGTACGCCCAGCCGCACGCCAAGCCGCCTGCCAAAAGCACTGCCACCCCAAGCCCAAAGACATACCGCCGTATCCGCACCATGCTCACTCCCGAACTGCAGCAGACCAAACCGCGCCGCAGTCCGATTGAACCACAAGCCCTCCTGGTACGCCAGCGCTCCGCCGAACGCGAATGCTACCGGTGCAGCAAAGACTCCCTGCGGACTGGACACCCAAGGGACGGCAAGCTATTTGTAGAACGCTTTGTACTCCGGCGCCGGCTCGCGTTCGGTGTAGATGTAGAGCAAAACGCCATTCGGATCCTGAATGGTAAACGCACGGTCACCCCAGGGATGATCGGTAATCGGCATGATGGGGTCGATGCCGCCCGCCAGGATGCGCGCACACTCCATGTCCACATCCTCGACATGGAGGTTGTAGGTCAACCCGGCCGGCACGCATAAGGACTCGCCGTGTTGTGGCGTCATGAATTGCAAGCAAGCCCCGCGCTCACCGAATTCCAGGTTGATGTACCAGCCGCAATCGAAGGTCACTCGCGCGCCCAGGTGTTCCGTGTAAAAGGCACGGGTTTCTTCCAGACGATTGGTCGTGATGCAGGCTGAAATATCACGGATTTTCATGGCCATCCTTTGCAAGAAAAGTCATATCGAAACACAAGAGACAGAGCACCGCTGCACTGACTCTAGTCAGCGCGGGCGTCGACGTCCACCTGCATGTACAACATGCCTGGCGCATTGCCACACAGCGTGATGCGTTAGAATGGTAATCAACAAAACAGGAGGCAGAACACCTCCTCATAACATGCCTGCCCGAACCGGCATGACATTCCGAAAGGCTCCCGTGCAAGCCATCCTTGTCGAACGGATCGGCAACTTCCGCGTTGCCGACCAACCCATTCCCACGCTCGCGCCGAGCGAGGTACTGGTACGTGTCAGCGTCACCGGGCTTTGCCGCACCGACCTGAAGATCGTCCGCAACGGCCACCGCGATCTTGTCTTACCCAGAGTCCCAGGCGAGGAAGTTGTCGGTGTCGTCGAGGCCATTGGCCCCGCCGTCACCCGCGTGCGCGCAGGACAACGCGTCTACCTTTACCCCGGCACCAGTTGCGGCGCCTGCCCCGCCTGCCTGCGCAACGCTGGCAACCTCTGCCGCTCGATGCAGATCATGGGGTTTCACCGCGACGGCGGCTTTGCCGAGTACGTCGCCACGCCCGAAGCCAGTGTCATCGCCCTGCCCGAAATTCTGACCGACGACACCGCGATCTTCGCCGAACCGCTCTCCTGCTGCCTCAACGCCCTCGAACGCGCTGCGCTCCGCCCCGGCGACACCGTGGGCGTGTGGGGCGCCGGGCCGGCCGGCATGCTGTTGCGCCGGGCCGCCGAGAACCAGGGTGCGCAGGTATGGACCGTCGAACCCGATGATGCCCGGCGAAGCCGGGTCAACGGCCACCTCACTCCCCCGGCGGAAGGTTGCGACATTGCGGTTGTTGCCGTCGGCAATCTCGACGCTTACCGGCAAGCTCTTGGCGCCCTCCGCCCACGCGGCTGCCTGGTGCTGTTTTCCGGCCTGGCGCCTGAACTTGCCTGCCAGCCTATCGATTTGAACCACCTGCATTATCTGGAGCAGCGTCTGGCGGGAGCCTATGGCTGCACCTACAGCCACAGCGTCACCGCTGTCGAACTGCTTGCCAGCGGCAAGCTACGGGTCGACGACTTGGTTTCGCACCGCCTGCCGCTCGGCGACCTCGACACCGGACTCGACATCGTTGCCCAGCGCGCCGGAATGAAAGTTTTGCTTTACCCCTGACCTGTCATTTCTCTCCTTCCTCTCACTAGGACTTCCATTGGACATCAAGGACTTCGGCGCAGGCATCCAGCGCCTGATCACAGCGCATGACCTCGACGCAGACACGGCATATGCCATGTTCTGCGACGTGCTGAACAACGCCCAGCCCGATCTGCAGCAAGGCGCCTTCCTCGCCGCGCTCGTCGCCAAGGGCGAGACCGGGGACGAACTGCATGCCGCCTGGCGCGCCATCGACGAAATCGACACCCGGCACGTCACTCCGGCGGTCGATGAACCGCTGTGCGAAAACTCTGGAACCGGCATGGACGGCTTGAACACCATCAATGTGAGCACTGCCGCGGCGCTTGTCGCGGCCGCCGGCGGCGTGCGCATGGCCCGCCACGGGGCGCGGGCACTGTCCTCACAGTGCGGCACGGTCGACTTGGTTGAGTCGCTGGGCATCGACGTCGACTGCGACGTCGATACCGTCGCGCACAGCATCGAACAGGCAGGCATCGGCCTGTTCAACGGCATGAGCCCGCAGGTGCATCCAGCCGCGCTTGGGCGCATCCTCAGCCAGATCCGGTTTGGCTCGACACTTAACATCGCCGCCTCCTTGGCTCACCCGGCGCGCCCCGTCCTGGGACTGCGCGGGGTTTACCATCCAGATTTGTGCGAACGGGTTGCCCGCCTGATGCAGGCCATCGGCTACCGGCGCGCCCTCGTCGTCTGCGGTAGCGACGCCGAAACAGGCCGCCACATGGATGAAATCTCGCCCTGCGGAAGCACCCAGGCCTGTGAACTCATCGATGGCAATCTCCGCTATTTCAGCATCGCACCGGAGGCGTTCGGCCTTTCCCGCCACCCACTCGGCTCGGTATTGCGCCGGGGCACGCCAGAGGAGGAACGTTCGCGTTTTCTCGCGCTGCTCGAAGGCCGGGGCGAACCCGCGCTTGATGACTTCGTGTGCCTCAACGCCGGAGCCATCCTCTGGCTGGCCGGCCGGAGCACCAGTTTCACGGAAGGAGTCGCGCAGGCTAAAGCGCTGCTGGCCTCAGGTGCCGCCATGTCACGTCTGTCGATGTGGCAAGCCTGCCAGCAACAAACCAGGCGCCTCTGACACCGGCACCCAGCCGAGAAAAAACGCCTGCCGCACGGGCAGGCGTTTTTTTCTGGAAGCCTGAACTGCGCCAGTCTCAACCCACACGTCAGGCGGTCTTGCCCTCTTCGGCGACCTTTTCCGCTTCGCGGGCTGAGGCCTTAAGCGTCTGCCACACCGAATAGATCAGCGAAAGAATTGCCAGCGCGATGAAAAACAGGGCAATCGGCTTATCGAGGAAGACCGACAGGCTGCCCGACTTCTCGACCATGGCCATGCGGAAGTTCTTCTCCAGCGTGCTGCCGAGGATCAAGCCGAGCACCATGGGCGGAATCGGTATATCGAGCTTCTGCATCGAGTAGCCGAGCAGGCCAAACAGCACCAGCAGGAAGAAGTCGAAAGCGCTGTAGTTCATCATGTACGTCCCCATGAAGGCGAGACACATGATGATCGGGATCAGCAAGCGTTGCGGCAGAGCCAGCAACTTGGCAATGTAGGGCACCATCGGCATGTTCATGAACACCAGCACCACGTTGCCAATGAACATGCTGGCAATCACACCCCAGGCCACGTCCGGCCGCATCTCAAAGAGCATTGGTCCGGGCTGCACGCCAAGCATCATCAGCGCCCCGAGCATCACCGCCGTGGTACCGGAGCTGGGAATGCCGATCGCCAGCATCGGGATGATCGAGGCCGTCGCCGAGGCATTGTTCGCCGCTTCCGGCGCCGCCACACCAACGATATCGCCCTTGCCGAAGTTCTCGGGATTCTTGGAAAGCTGGCGCTCAGTCGTATATGCAATCAGCGAGGTCATCGAACCGCCGATGCCGGGCAGGCACCCGAGCATGAAAGCGACAGGGGTGCTGCGCAGGATTGGAATCTTGATCTTGTCCCAATCCTCGCGGGTGATCATGACCCGTCCGATCTTCTTGGTGTCGATCTCATGCTTGACGTTCATCTCGGCGTAGCTGGAAAACACCTCCGAGAGGGCGTAAGCACCGATGATCGCCACCAGGAAGTCGACCCCGTCCTGCAACACATCCAACCCCATGGTGAAACGCACCAGCCCCGACTGGCCGTCGATCCCGATGCTGGCAACGATCAGGCCGACAAAAAGCGAGGCCAGACCGCGCAACAACTTGCCTTCGGCCAGAGTGACGGCTGCGGTCATGGCAAACAGGATCAAGGCAAACATTTCCGAGGGCCCGAATTTCAGGGCAAAACTCGCCGCCAGTTGCGCCATCAGGACGACCATCACACAGGCGATCATGCCGCCGATGAAGGAAGCGATTGCCGAGGTTGCCAGTGCCGCCCCGGCTCGCCCGTTCTGCGCCATACGGTAACCGTCGAAACAGGTCACGATCGACGAGGCATCCCCAGGCGTATTGATCATGATCGAGGCGATCGAACCGCCGAACATGGCCCCGTAGTAGATGGCGCACATGGTGATCAGCGCCGTCGTCGGGTCCATTCCATAGGAGACCGGGATCAGGATGGCAATCCCCGTGGCCGGACCGACCCCCGGCAACATGCCAACCAGTGTTCCGAGAAAACTGCCGATAGTCACCCACATCAGATTCTGCAAGGAGAGCGCGCCCTGCAGACCGAGGAGCAGATTGGAGAAGATTTCGGTCATCGCCGCCCCCTCAGAACGCCAGAATGCCGCGGGGCAAACTGACCTCGAGCAGCATGAAAAAGACGAAATAGGTGGTCACGGAAAACACCAGTCCGACGGAGAGATTCAACAGATAGCGACCGCCATAGGTAATGAACATCATCGCGGTCATGA
>CAZHFS010000232.1:0-5057 GCA_964531885.1 uncultured Propionivibrio sp. | reverse complement strand
TAACGTTAGACAGAGGGGAGGCGAAATGTTCAGCCATTGGTCGGTACGCAGGAAAATCCTGGTCAGTGTGATTGCCGTGCAACTGGCCTCGCTGCTGGCGGTGGGGTTGCTTTCCGGGTATCTCTTCCGGAATTCGGCGATCGATCGACTGGAACGTAACGAGCTGGTGGCCACGGTCAATGCCGTGCGCAACGACATCGACAAGACGATCTCGGTCGCCATTGCCCAGACCCGGCAACTGGCCGTCAATACCTTCCTTCTTGACTGGATGGCGGCGGGTGAGCCGGCTGCCGGCGTGCCTGCCTGGCAACGCTTTGCGCAGGCGCTGCGCGCCGAGTCGCGGGCCTCGCAGGTGGCCTGGATCTCGGAACGGACAGGTAACTACTACGATGACAGCAAAGGGCTGGCGCGCCGGATCGACCCAGGGCCGAGCGACAACTGGTTCCGCGGATTTCTGGGCAGTGGCATGCCGTTCAATCTCAATCTGGGCAGCGAGGCCAGTACCGGCAAGAACACGCTGTACGTGAATGCCCTGGCCAAGGACGCGCAGGGGCAGCGGGCCGTGGTCAGCATCGGCCTCGATGTCACCGAAATGGCCGAACGCATCCGCAGCATCAAGGTCGGCGAAGCGGGGCAGGTCTTCGTGGTCAGCGAGCAGGGGCAGATTCAGCTGCATCGCGACCCGGCGCTGGTCAAGGTGGACAACAAGGTGGAACTGAAAAATCTGCCGGGCATGGCCACCGTGGCGGCGACGCTGCTCAACAAGGGGGCCTACAATCTGGCCCACTACGCCGGCCCGCAGGGCGAGATGATCATTGCCTCGAGCTATTTGCCGAGCACCGGCTGGTTCGTGGTGGTCGAGATCCCGCAGGCCGAGATCAGCGCGCACGTGGCGGCCAAGCTGCGCTGGCTGGTGGTGCTCGACATCGTTGTGCTGGCGGTGGCGATTCTGATGACCGTGGTCGTGGCGCGCTCGATTACCGGCCCGCTCGGCAAACTGAGCGAGGCCATGCGCGCCCTGACCACCGGGCACGGCGACCTGACCATCCGCCTGGCGGTGGAGAGCGAGGATGAAACCGGGCGCATTGCGCGCAGCTTCAATCTGTTCATGGAGCAGTTGCACGGCATGTTCGTGCGCGTGCGCGACCAGTCCGAACGCCTTAACCTCAGCGTTGCCGAACTGGGCGACCTGGCCAACCAACTGGCTCAGGTGTCCTCCGCCAATACCGATCTGGCCGAGGCGACGGCGGCAACCATCGAAGAAATCACCGTCAGCGTTTCGCACATTGCCGACAACACACAAGGGGCGGCGCAGGTGGTCAGCGAGGCCGGGGATTTGTCGCAGCAGAGTTCAACGTCGGTCGGGCGGGTGTCCCAGGAAATCGGTGCGGTCGCGCAGGCGATGGATTCACTGAGCGAAGTGATGCGCGAGCTCGAAACGCGTTCCGGGCAGGTTGGCAGTATTGCCAGTGTGATCAAGGAAATTGCCGATCAGACCAACCTGCTGGCGCTCAACGCGGCCATCGAGGCGGCACGGGCCGGTGAGCAGGGGAGAGGCTTCGCGGTGGTTGCCGACGAGGTGCGTAAGCTGGCGGAACGCACGAGCTCGGCGACGGTCGAGATCGAACAGATGGTCAGTGCCATGCGCGCCGCGTCCGAGTCGGCTATGGGGCGGGTGGCGCAGACGCACGTCACGGTGAAGGCCAGCGTCGACCTGGCGGACAAGGCGCTTGGCCAGATCAGCGCGATCGGCACGAGCATGCAGGACATCGTGCATAAGACGCACGAGATCCGCGATTCGGCCAAGGAGCAGTCGCGCGCAACCGAGGAAATGGCCAAGGCGGCCGAGCGCATGTCGACCCAGGCGCAGGCCGAAGATGCTGAAATCGAGCGCGCCCGCGAGGTGGTCGTTCAACTTGAGCAGCTTTCGCAGGCGCTGCGTCAGGTGGTGGGTACCTTCAAGTTATGAGGCCAACAAGCGCCCTGCGGCTGCTTGTCCTGCTGTTGAGCCTTGGCGCGATCGCGCAGGCGGGTGCGCAGGGGCATTTGCCTTTGCGGGTGCTGATCAGCGCCACGCATGTCATGCCCCAGGCGCAATTTGTGGAAGGCCGCCTCAGCGGCGGGATTCAATACGATCTGGCCATGGAGATCGGCAAGGCCGTCAATGCGCCTGTGGATTTCCTGGTCTTGCCGCGGAAACGGCTTGAACAGGCAGCGCGTGATCGGGAGTTCGATTTGCTCTGCCACATCAACCCGCAGTGGGTGTCAGCGCGCGGCGCCTATTTCTGGAGCCAGCCCTTGTACACCGTCAGGGATGTGATCGTGGGGCAGTCGGACGCGCCCATTGCCACACGGTTGAGCGATCTGCCGCGCGGGGCGAGAGTGGGCGCGGTACTCGGTTTTATTTATCCGCCCCTGGCGGAAGCTTTCACGGAGGGAAAACTCCTGCGCGAGGATGCGCTCGACGCGCATAAAGTCTTGCTCAAGGTCAGTGCCGGGCGAACGCCGTATGCCGTGGTCGATGAGTTTGTCTACGATTGGTATCGCCGCACGACAACCCCGCACCGGCTTGCGGATTGGCGCCTGGTTGTCGTGTCCAACGAGGCGCACTGTCTGGTGCCCAAGACCTCGCCGTGGCGCGCGGAGGAACTCTTTGGCGCGATCAACCGCGTGAAAAGCAGCGGCCAGGTTGAGAGGATTCTCAGCCGTTATCGCTAGTTACTGCGTGAGTTTCCCGGATGAGCCGTGGCCTTGGTGCTGCGGGGCGCGTGTCGGGTTGCACGCATTGCGGCGTGTCGCCGCGCGGTCAGGTGGGAGGAGCGAGCGGATGCCCCGGTTTAACGCGGCGCGGCGTCCGGGCAGGGGAGGATGCAGCGCACCTCGGTCCCCCCCGTTGCCGGGTGTTCGATGCTGATCTTGCCGCCGATGGTTTGGGCACGGTAGGCCATGATGCGCAGTCCGAGCCCCGGCGTGTCGTCGGGGCCGACCCGGCACCCCTTGCCGTTGTCCTGCACCCGTAATTCGATTTGGGGGCGTTGTCGGCAGTCGAGTTCGATCCGGATGTCCGTGGCATGGGCGTGCTTGACGGCATTGGTGGCCGCTTCGCGCCCGATGCCGTAGAGCGGCGGAGCGATTCGTGTGGAACACTGGGCGCAGGCGCCGAGGTGCGAAAAACCGATGGGCGCCGCTTCCGGGCGTGCCAGTTGGGTGCTCAGGGACGCGAGCGCGGTGCTGGCGTTGCGCGTGTCACGTTCGACGGGCCACAGCCCGCGCGACAGTTCATAGGCCTTGTCGGTCGAGGCATCGAGCAGGTCGGAGAGTTTGCCGAGCATGGTGCGCTCTGGCGGGTTTGGCGGCAGGACGCGCGCCAGTCCGGCGGCCTGAAGCCGTGCCGCCGTGAGCAGCTGGCACAGGCCGTCGTGCAATTCATGGCTCATGCGCCGCCGTTCCTCTTCGCTGACCGAGACGACTTCCTGTTGCAGGCGGGTGCGCTGGGCGATCTCCGACTCGAGCGAGGTGTTCTGGCGCATCAGTTCGGTCGATAGCCCCTCCACGGAGTCGAACAGCCGGGAGAAGCGGATCGCCAGCGCGAGGGCTTGGGTGAACATGTAGACAATCATGCCCAGATGCAGCATGAGCGGGGTGTCGATGGCGCCGATGCCGTTGAGCATGTCGTTGATACTGAACGCGATCATGGATACGAAGCCGTTGAAAATGATGCGTGCCCCTTCGCGTTGTCGCTGCATTGCGCGCCAGAGTCCCCAGGCGGTGTAGATCAAGCGGGCCAGGGTGATGAGGAAGAAGTAGGGCATTGCCTGATACAGGACATCGATGGGCGCAAACAGGCCCAGGGGCACGTAAATTCCGGCCACGGCCACCAATACCGTGGTCACCCAGGGGGCGAATTCGTCGGGATAGAGCGCCCGGTAAAACAGGTAGGCGATGGGGGTGACGGCGAACAGGCAGACCCGCCAGATACGGAAGACGAATTCCCCCGAGAGTTCGGGCCAGAAGAGCCGCAGGGCTTCGTCGGACGAATCGACGTTGAGCACGTAGATCGTCCACAGCAGGCAATAGATCGCCAGGTAAAGTGCAGCGCGATTCTGAGGTCGGTAGAAAAACAGGGCCAGGTGATAGAACCCCATGAGCAGCAGGGTGCCCGCGGAAAACATCGACAGGGCGATGAGGCGAATATGCGTTCCCTGCAGTTCGCTCGCGCGGCCGATGAGGATGGCCGAAACCTTTTCCTTCGGGAGCTGGAAGTTCGACACATGGATGACGAGGTCGAGCTGTTGCGCGCCGACCGGCAATGGCACGAATTGCAGGCCGTGCTCCATGCGTTCGCTGGCCGAATCCAACCCGAGCGAACCCGAGCGGGCGACGGGCAGGCCATTGACCCAGATGCGGTTGGCGGGGAAGAAACCATAAAGGCGCAGCGCGAGGGGCGGGGCATTGCCGGCGAGGGTCAGCCGCAGGTGCAAGGTGGCGGTGCCGCGGCCATCGATGGGCTGGCCATCGACCTGAAGGTTTGACCAGTTGCCTGGTAGCTGGAGGAGGGCGTCGGGTGTTGGCGGTGAGGGGCTGGAAAATTCGGCGGGCGGGACGAATCGCTTCCAGTAGAAATTCCAGGTGCCGGCAAGTGGCGTCGCCGGGCTCTGTGCAAAGTCGATTTCCCGCAGATCGATGATCCCCTGCGTTGCCAGTGGTGTTTCCCGTGGCTCGCTACGGAAAGCCAGGGCAATCAACAGTGCCATGCCAAGGAAGAGGAGGATGAAGACGCGTTGCGGGGTCAGGCGCATACGGGGCGGGCGGGATGAAGTTCCGCGTATGCTAACAGGCTTTCCCGACGGTGTGCGGCAAGAAAAAACGGCCTCCTTGAAGGAGGCCGTGGGCGTGGCGCGGGGCGGTTTACTGAACCGCGTGCTCCTTGATCACCCCTTCGCGATAGGCATGCAGCAGTTCGTTCAGGTCGTCGATCAGGGCCTGGATCTCCTTGCCGCGATCGGTGTCGCAGACGCGGCGGCGGCTCGGGTAGGTGTGGATGATCTCGGTGCGGG
>CAZHFS010000231.1:0-5070 GCA_964531885.1 uncultured Propionivibrio sp. | reverse complement strand
TCGGCCACTGCCGCCGCAGGAGGTGATGCGACCAAATGGCCGGTGTCACACCAATTGCAGACGGCGCGCTGACCCTGCGCGTGATGCCGATGGGCGTGATGTATGCCGAGTGGTCGGGCATCGGCATCGTGTTGATCACGTTGGTGGACTGGTTGTTGTTCAGCCAGAAACTGGACCTGCCGGCTTTGCTTGGTATCGGCTTTATCGCGGCGGGCGTTATTGTGATGAACGTCTTTTCAGACAGTCTGGGCCACTGAAGAATGGTTGTCGTTTTGCGTTGCCTTCAGGCTTCGTACTGCCTTAGCGCTGAAAGCGGAACGTGTAGTTCTTCTAGTTGTGCAAACGCTTCCAGCAGATACTCAACCGTGGCGCGAACGCGTGGGGCAACCAGCGCGCGGTGCGGGTACTGGAGGGTCATCTCGAAGCTTCCCGGATGATGAGCATCCATAAGCAGCACCATGAGTCGACCGGCGCGCAGATGGTTCCACGCGTGATGTGTACCCACTTCGGCGATACCGGCTCCGGCAACTGCGGATTGCGCCAGTGTTTCCGGCGACGAGAGCGTCATCACCGCGTTTTCGCAGTCAAGCGTTGTGATGCTTCCGTCTAGAGCCTGGAAGTTCCACAGCGACACGCGCCCACCGAGAAAACGTCGCGTCAGCAAGCGGTGACGCGCTAGTTCCTCTGGAGTTCTCGGAACACCGTAGCGAGCGAGATAGTCGGGCGACGCCACCAGAACTAGGTTGAATTGGCAGACGGGTCTGGATACCAGCGACGAGTCGGTGATGCGCCCCCCGCGCAACGCCATGTCGTAACCGTCCTGCACGAGATCAACCACGCGATCATCGAAATCGACCTCCACCGCCAGTTCCGGATACTTTTCCAGCAAGCCCGGCAATATCGGGGCCAGTTGCTCACGGCCGAACCCCACGCTCGTCGAGATTCGAACCTTGCCTGCCGGCGCGGCGCGATGGGCAATGACCGCATCTGTTGCTGCCTCCAGCGCCTCCAGCGCAATACGGGCTTGGCGCAGGAAGGCGCTGCCTTCTTCAGTCAGATTCAAGGTGCGGGTCGTACGGTTCATTAACCGCACGCCAAGTGCCTTCTCCAGTCCGGCGATGTTCTTGCTGACGGCGGCCGACGAAATGCCAAGAGCCCGCGCGGCACCGGCAAAGCTGCCGGCATCCGCAGCATTGACGAAGGAAAGAATGGCGCGAACGCGTTGTGATGAGTCCACCAGAAAGGTCCTTTTCGCGGGGTGTGTGGTACTTATTGATAACTTTAGGTTGATTAATCATAAACCAGATATGGTGTTTTAGTAACGAATGGCGTCCGGCACAATATCGTCACCTCAATTGCCAGCGGATACCCCGCACTGAAGAAACGCCATGAGCAAACCTGCCTATTTCGTCGTCGACGTAAAAATTACCAACCTGGAAGCAATAAAGCCCTATCAAGCGAAGGTCGAAGAAACCTATAAAGCCTTCGGCGGCGAGCGCATCGTCGCAGGCGGCATACCGGAGACACTAGAAGGCAACGCCGCATTGGGACGCATCGTCATCGTGCGATTCCCCTGTCTCGAACAAGCGCACGCTTGGCATGACTCGCCGGCTTATCAGGCCATTCTCGGTCACCGTCTGGCGGCAGCGGAAAGCCATGCTTATTTCGTCGAAGGCGTCGCCTGAACATTCTGATGAATCACCCATCCACCTCGAATCAAAAGGACATTGATATGAAAACCCTCGTCATCGTTTCTCATCCTTATCCCGAACAATCCAATGCCATCAAGGCGCTCCAGACCGTCGCCGGACAAGGCGACAACATCGAAGTCCGTAATCTGGAAGCTTTGTATGGTAACAACCTGGGCGGCTTCGACGTCGCGGCCGAGCAGAAGGCGTATCAGGGGGTCGATCGAGTGGTCTATCTCTTCCCAATCCACTGGTTCAACCTGACGCCGATGCTGAAGGCCTATCTCAACCAGGTGTGGTCCTACGGGTGGGCTTTCGGCCCGGATGGGAGGGCACTCAAGGGCAAGGAGATGCTGGTCGTGGTTACCGCCGGCGCCGCAGAGCACACCTATTCAGATTCCGGACTGGTGAAGAGCACGATCGAGGAGGTGCTCACACCGATGAAAGCGAGCGCGTTGTATGTCGGTATGCACTACGCCAAGCCATTGGCGCTCTTCGAGGCGATGGGCGTGAGCGCCGAAAGACTGGCCGATTTTAGCAATGCCTTCATGAGCCATCTGACCGCACCGCTCGGCTCACGTGCGTAGAGCTGAAACCATCGATTTTCCGCCGAGAGAAAGCTTAGTGACCGCCCCTTCGATCGTCACCTTCAACGAGCCGCGGACCTTGACTTACGGTTAGCGCGGTCTAGGGGGGGGCGTAACGCAACGTGTCTACCACGAGTGCAAACGCCGGAGACGGCTGTCGCCGACTTGGGTAGTACAGGTGATACCCGGTATAACTTGGGCACCACTCGGCCAGCACCCGAACCAGTTCCCCGTTGTCGATATGCGGCTGGGCGATATCCTCTGGAATGTAGGCGAGTCCGTAGCCTTCCAGCGCCGCCGTCAGTTTCTGCGGTGTCGTGTTGCAAATCACCTGGCCTTGGACTTGCACCTCCAGTTCTTTACGGCCTTTGGCGAACTCCCAAGCGTACAGGCCGCCATACGTCGCCAGTCGCAGGTTGATGCAATTGTGAGCGGTTAAATCCGACGGTTGCTTTGGCTTGGGGTTATTCGCGAAATAACTCGGCGCCGCAACCACTGCCATTCTCATGTCAGGAGCAATGCGAACGGCCACCATATCGACCATGAAACCGCTGACCTTCGTTATTTCCACGTTTTTCATGATTGCATCGACCATGACCTTTGCCGATACGCCCAAAGCAGTTGCCCGCGCCAGCGCAGTTCAGTCTATGCCTTCGCTCGAGGATATTCGACAGGTCTCGCCGGGGCTTGAACGTTACACGACGAACACGATACGGGATGACTTGTGGAAGCGGCCTGATCTCACACCCCGAGACCGTAGCATCGTCACGGTGGCAGCGCTGATTGCCCGTAACCAAACCGTCGAAATGGCCTATCACATCAACGGGGCGCTCGATAACGGCGTCAAACCTGGCGAGTTGTCGGAGATCATCACACACCTTGCCTTCTATACGGGTTGGTCTAATGCCATCTCGGCCGTTTCCATCGCGAAGGATATCTTCCAAAAGCGAAAGATTCGCGTTGAACAATTGCCGGCCGCATCGGGAGATCTCTTGCCGCTTGACGAGGTCGCTGAGACCAAACGGGCGACCCTCGTGAATGACAACTTTGGTTTGGTGGCTCCGGGTGTCGTGCAATACACCACCGATGTCCTCTTCCGTGACTTGTGGCTTCGCCCTGGCTTGGCACCGCGCGATAGGAGCCTTGTGACGGTAAGCGCGCTGATTGCTTCGGGACAGGTGAATCAGATTACCTATCATCTTAACCGTGCCATGGATAACGGTCTGACGAAAGCACAGGCTTCTGAGGTGCTGACCCATCTGGCATTCTATGCCGGGTGGCCAAACATCTTTTCTGCATTACCGGTAGCGAAGGATGTGTTTGAAAAACGTCCCAAGTAGATAGTGAATCTACCCAGGTCGTTAAGGCCCATTTCGGTAAGGCACGCCTCGAAAGGATAAAAGGTAATGCGAGCGAAATCGTTGTTCCTGGCCATCGTTGTTACGGCGCTAAGTCATTTCGTACTTGGCGCCGATGGCTCCGCGAGCAGTCGTACGTCTTCGCAGGAATCTTCCAGCACATCAAGACAGGCACAGACAAAGACCATGAAAATTCGAATGACCGTCAATGGCAAGCCGGTCCAGGCGACGCTTGCCGACAATGCGACCGCTCGTGATTTCGCTGCCTTGTTGCCCCTCAATCTCGTGCTGGAGGATTACGCCAATACGGAAAAGATTTTTTACTTTCCGAAAAAATTGTCGACCGCTGCTGCTCCCGACGGGATCGAGCCTGTCATGGGTGACATCACCTATTACGCGCCGTGGGGCAATCTCGCCATTTTTTATCGAGGTTTCCGCTATTCGCCGGGACTGATTAGATTGGGACGTATTGAGTCAGGGATCGAGGCATTTGGCGTGTCCGGCTCACTCAATGTGACGATTGAGGCGCTTGAGCAGCCATAAGTAGCGGCAGCTCCAGATACACGCCTGTGCAGGAGAAAGGAGTAGCGATGGCACACGACTTATCGCGACGACGGTTTCTGAAGCAAAGCGCTGTGACGATGGGGGCAGTCGTTGTTTTTACGTTTGCCCGCTCGTCTTACGCGCAGAAAAACGAATTACCGAAGCAGGAAGATCTGCATAAATCGAAGGACTTCATCATGCCCCATGTCTCAGTGAAATTATTTCCTACGCATCGCCGCATATTCATGATGATCATCTCTCTTGTTTCCCCTCCCAGTCACGGAGCGGAAAGGGCCAATTACGCCGGGTGACTTTCAACGTGTAGCAACATGACGGACGCAGATTTCCACGAACGCGGTGGTTACTTGACCGTCGCTAACGGCGCGGGATCGACTTCTCGGGCGTCGTATCCACCCCCCAAGGCCGTAGTCAGGGCAATTCCAGCGTGGATCTGCCTGCTGCGTAGTTCCAGCATGCGTGCTTGTTCGCGTAACACCGGTAGTTTTGCTTCCATCGCCGACGCTTCGTCTAGCAGCCCTCGTCGGCCATGAGCCTCGGCGCTGTCGAAACTGACTGTTGCCGCCTTGACCTTGGCCTGCTGCATGGAAGCCTGGCGGTTTAATCCGTCAAGTTCGAGACCGGCTTGCGCGACCTCGCGTACGGCGTTGAGCACGGACTGGTTGTATTGCGCGATCATCACATTGCTTTGCGAACGTGCCACGGCCAAATTGGCGTTCAGTCTTCCGCTGTCGAAGATCGGCAGGCTCAGACCCGGTATCAGGTTGATTTGCCGGCTCGACCTTTGGAGCAGGTGTTCGAGATGCAAGGAATCGAAGCCAGCAAACGCCCGGATATCGAAACTCGGGTAGAACGCCGCCTTGGCCGCTTCGACCT
>CAZHFS010000230.1:0-5118 GCA_964531885.1 uncultured Propionivibrio sp. | reverse complement strand
GGGCGACGCTGGAATTCTTGCGCAACTATCCGCCATTTGACCGCATGGAGCCGGAGGCGCTGTCATTTCTGGGTGAGCACCTCAAACTGGCGTATTACCCGGATGCGACCGAAATCGTCAGTCCGGAGAGCGGCCCAGTCCATGTTTTGCGCATCGTGCAGCGCGGGAAGGTGCTGGCGCGCCAGGCAGGCGAAATCAGCGTCATGGAGCAATCGCAACTGACACTTGAGCCGGGTGAGTGCTTCCCGATTGGTTCGGTGACCGCCGAGCGGGCGTCCACGAATGTCTACACCGCGCACGGCGATGTGTTCTGTTTCGAACTGGCGGCGGCGGATTTCTTCGTGCTGATGCAAAAGAGCGCGGTGTTTCACCTGTTCTGTACGCAGTACATTGCCAGCCTGCTGGGCCAGTCGCGCCAGCAGTTGATGACCCAGTACGCCCAGCGCATCGCCGAGCAGCAGACCATGAACTCGCCGCTCTCCTCGCTGATCAAGCGCGAACCGTTGACCACCCGGCCCGAGACGCCACTGCGCGACGTGGTCGAAGCCATGGCTCGACGCAGCATCGGTTCGATGATTGTCGTCGACGAAGCGCATCACCCGATTGGGATTTTTACTCAGTCCGATGTGTTAAAACGGGTCGTTCTACCTGGTGTGCCCCTGGATACCCCGATCAACGCGGTGATGTCGCCTGGGCCGCATACGCTGCCACATTCCGCGTGTGCCTACGATGCGGCGCTGGCCATGGCCATGCACGGTGTGCGGCACGTGCTGGCGGTCGACGAGAGCGGTTCGTTAAAGGGCGTGGTGTCCGAGCGCGATCTGTTTACCCTGCAGCGTGTGGGCTTGCGGCAGATCCGGCAGGAAATTGACAACGCCACCTCGATCGAGATGTTGCGTCAGGCGGCGCAGGATGTGCGTCAGCTCTCGCTCAACATGATGGCGCAAGGGGTCGGTGCCGAGCAACTGACACACTTCATTTCTGCGCTTAACGATACCTTGACGCGCCGGATCATCACGCTCAACCTCGAGATGCATGACCTGTACGGGATCGACTGGGCCTGGCTTTCCTTCGGGTCGGAGGGGCGCGACGAGCAGACCTTCAGCACTGATCAGGACAACGGGATTATTTTTCTGTGCACTGATCTGATGGATCGCGAGCTCACCCAGTTGCGTTTGCTCGATTTTGCGCGCGACGTGAATGCCGATCTCGATCGCTGCGGTTTTCCGCTCTGTTCTGGCAATATCATGGCCAGCAACCCGGCCCTGTGCCTTACTCTGGAAGAGTGGGAAGAAAAATTTGCCGCGTGGATACGCACGCCGGAACCCGAGGCGCTGCTGAATGCCACGATATTCTTCGATTTCCGGGCCCTGTTCGGCAAGTTAAACCTTGCAGAGCGCCTGCATCTTTCCTTGATGCGTCTGGCGCGCGGCAATACGATTTTCCTGCACATGCTGGCCGCCAATGCCCTGACCGTGGCGCCGCCGCTCGGCAAAATCCGTGATTTCGTGACCGATGCCGACCCCGCTCACCCCGGCACAATCGACCTCAAGAAATTCGGGGCCCGCCTGTTTATTGATGCCGCGCGAGTTTTTGCCTTGGCCAACGGGATCCCAGCCAGCAATACGGTACAACGCTTGCGCCAGGTGGCTGCGGTGACGGGGACCCCGCACGATGAACTGACGGCGCTGATCGACGGCTTCCATTTCATCCAGTTGTTGCGTCTGCGGCATCAGCAGGCCGAACAGGTGCAGGGGCGGGCCGGGGATAACCTGATCCGGCCCGATGAGCTCAATGAAGTCGAAAGGCGCATCCTGAAGGAAGCTTTCCGGCAGGCGCGCAAGCTGCAGCAGCGGCTTAAGCTCGACTACCGGCTGTGAACGGAGTGCGGCGATGAATTGGCTAAGCGCGCTCTTTCGCCGAAATACTACGCCTGTGGCAGCGCTGTCTCCCGAGCAGGGACAGGCTTTGGCGGATTGGCTGGAGCAAGCGGCTGGGTCGTTGGATCTGCCCCATGCCCGGCAGCGCTATGTGGTCGTCGATGTCGAGACGAGTGGGCTCGATGTGCGTCGCGACCGGCTGATTGCCATCGGCGCCGTTGCGGTGAACGGCGGATTGGTCGATTTTTCCGACGCGTTCCAGATTGTGCTGCACCAGACCGAAGCCAGCAGTACGGACAACATTCTGATCCATGGCATTGGCGCTGGCGAACAGAGCACGGGCGTCGCGCCGGTCGATGCGCTGCTCGCCTTTCTCGCGTTTGTCGGCAAGTCGCCGCTGGTCGCCTACCATGCCTTTTTCGATCAGGCGATGATCGAAAAAACGGCGCGTCTGCATCTTGGCATCGGGCTTGATCTTCCCTTCATCGATCTGGCCTGGGTGCTGCCCGACCTCGTGCCCAATTTCCGGCAGGACGGGCGGGTGGCGCTCGATGATTGGCTTGCCCATTTCCAGATCGGGAATATTCAGCGTCATAATGCTGTTTCCGATGCCTATGCCACAGCGTGCTTGCTGCAGATTGCCTGCGCGCGCGGCAGCGCCAAGGGAGCAGATACCGCTGAAAGTTTTGTCAGCATTGAACGAGCGCGGCGCTGGATGTTCCAAAGCCGTTAGCATTTTCGGCTGATTCACTCATTCTTCATGTCATGACCGATTCCGCGTCTCCGCTGCGCCGTTATTTTTTACTCTACGTCGTCAGCTTCCTCGGGTTTGTCCTGCTCCTTGCCTGGCTCGAGAAGCTGGGCATGCCGGCGCGCCTGATCGGTTATGCCTTCCTGTTCCTGACCATCATTGTCTATGCGCTGATCGGGATCCTGGCGCGTACCTCCAACGTGACCGAGTACTACGTTGCCGGCCGGCGTATTCCCGCCGTGTTCAACGGCATGGCAACCGCTGCCGACTGGATGAGCGCGGCCTCATTCATCGGGCTGGCCGGTACGCTCTACCTCAATGGTTATCAGGGGCTGGCCTATGTGATGGGATGGACCGGCGGCTATGTGCTTGTCGCGCTGTTGCTTGCGCCTTACCTGAGGCGTTTCGGGCAATACACCATTGCCGAATACCTCGGTGCGCGCTATGGCGGGAAAGCGGCGCGCCTTGTCGGCGTGCTGGCGACCGTGGTCGCCTCCTTTGTTTATGTGGTCGCCCAGATTTACGGGGTTGGCGTGATTACCAGCCGTTTCGTCGGCCTGCAGTTCGAAATCGGCGTCTTTGTCGGTCTGGCCGGTATTCTGGTCTGTTCGTTTCTCGGTGGCATGCGTGCCGTGACCTGGACGCAGGTTGGCCAGTTTGTTGTCCTCATCGTGGCCTACCTCGTTCCGGTGACCATCCTTGCGTACAAGACGACGGGTGTGCCGGTACCGCAAGTGATGTATGGACAGGTGCTCGAACAGGTCACTCGCCTGGAGCAGGGGCTGATGAGCGATTCGCGCGAGATCATGGTGCGCGAGGCGTATCAGGAACGCGCTGCGGCGCTCCAGCAGAATATCGACCGGCTGCCGGATTCGCTCGCTGAGGCACGCCGTCAGATCACCCAGGAAATCGACGCACTCAAAAAAGGCGATGCCAGCATGCGCGATGTGGTCGCCCTCGAACGCCTGCGCCGCGAGTTACCGCGCACGCCGGACGGGGCGCGCGAATACTGGGGCGATCAGAAACGGGTGGCCGAACGCCAGGCGGCGCCGCTGGTGCCGCATGCCGAGCCGTTTCCCGGCGAGGATTCGGAAGCGCGTTCGATTGATCGACTCAATTTTCTGACCCTCGTTTTTTGCCTGATGCTGGGAACGGCTGCGCTACCGCATATCCTGATGCGCTTTTACACCACACCGTCGGTACGCGAGGCGCGAACTTCCGTGTTCTGGTCGCTGCTTTTTATCCTGGGGCTGTACCTGACCGCTCCGGCCTATGCGGTGTTTGTCAAATACGAAGTCTATGCCCACCTTGTCGGTACACCGATTGATGTCCTGCCGAGTTGGATCGGCGCGTGGAGCAAGATTGGCCTGGTCTCGATCGAGGACATGAATCACGACGGGATCCTGCAACTTGCCGAACTGACGCTCAGTCCGGATGTGATCGTCCTGGCCACGCCCGAGATCGCCGGTCTGCCGTATGTCGTCTCAGGCCTGGTGGCGGCGGGCGCTCTCGCGGCCGCCCTGTCGACCGCCGATGGCCTGCTGCTGACCATAGCCAGTGCCCTGTCGCACGATGTGTATTACAAAATCATCCGTCCGCGGGCATCGACGCAATGGCGGCTGGTTGTTTCAAAAACCGTGCTGCTGGTGGTTGCGGTGCTTGCGGCAATGGCGGCTTCGCAAAAACCATCGACTATCCTCTCAATCGTGGCGTGGGCTTTCTCCCTGGCGGCGGCCGCGTTTTTTCCTGCTCTCGTCCTCGGCATTTTCTGGAAGCGTGCCAATGCCTACGGTGCCGTCAGCGGCATGCTTGTCGGCTTGCTGGTCACTATCTATTACGTGGTGCGCCTGGAAATCGATGCCATTCCCTGGCTGGGGCTGACGGACATCGGGATGTCGCCGTGGTTCGGGGTGCAGTCGGTCTCGGCTGGCGTGTGGGGCGTGGCGATCGGGTGGGTGACCATCGTGCTGGTTAGTCTGTGTACGCCCCCCCCCGAAAAGCAGCAAACGGACTTCGTCGAGCAGATTCGCCTTCCCCGGATTGCCGGTGAGCAGGCCCGAATGCTCTCTTCAAATTACGATACGTAAAAAAAGTTACGGTAGAGGTAATTTTGTAAGCTCGGTGTAAGCCACGCCGATCATCCTGCCTTCCATCCTGAGCTCAATGTAAGCCGAGCGAGGGGGAGGGATGGGGCAAGCAAGCGCAGAATGATGCTCCAGTCCGTTGGCCATCGTTCCGGGACGCCATGGCGCGTCCTGGATATTCGCGGAGGGACTATGCAATTAACCCAGAAACACCAGGAGTACTGGCACCGCAACCTCAAGATGACAGCGTTTCTGCTGAGCATCTGGTTCGTTGTGACCTTTGTCGTCAGTTTCTTTGCCCGTGAGTTGAGTGGGATCACCATCCTGGGCTTCCCGCTTGGGTTCTATATGGGGGCGCAGGGCGCCTTGATCGTTTACGTCGCCATCATCTGGTACTACGCGC
>CAZHFS010000229.1:0-5145 GCA_964531885.1 uncultured Propionivibrio sp. | reverse complement strand
GCCTTCTTGCCCCATCTGCTCCGATGCGCTGGCTCTCCGTTGCGCTCGTAGGTCTCCTCGTGCTCATCCAGTATCCGCTCTGGATCGGCAAGGGGGGATGGCTGCGCGTATGGGAGGTCGACCGGCAGTTGACCCTGCAGCGCGAGGCCAACCGCAAGCTTGAAGTGCGCAATGCGGGCCTGGATGCGGAAGTGCGCGATCTCAAAACCGGCTACGACGCGATCGAAGAGCGCGCCCGCTATGAGCTCGGGATGATCAAGCAGGATGAAGTGTTCGTGCAGATCCCCGAGCGCGCTCCGGGGGAACGGCCCGCGCCGCGCGGCGAGCGGGCCGACAAGGAGAAGCCGGGGCCGGCGTCGTCGCGAAGCGAAACCTCGGCGCGGCCACCAGCGCAGCGCCCGGCGCGTGCGCCTTGAGCCCCCTTCTGCTCTTGTTCTGAAAACCACGGCGGGCATCGCGAGAAGATCGGAGCGCAGGTTTCCGAGCCTTAACCGCTCTCGACGCAGAGACCACAGAGGCACAGAGAATGCAGAGTCAGGGCATTCTCACGTTTTGTCTTTCTCTGCGTCTCTGTGATCTCTGTGTTTAAAGCGGTTTCAATTGAGGTTTGCGGGATTAATCGAGTAGCTCGATCTGTCCGCTGACCGTAGCGCTGATCGTCGATTCACCACCTTCAACCGGCATCGGGGCAGCTTCCATGGCCATTGATTTTGCAGCACGGTAGAGCGGTTGCGGGCCACGGCTGTTGGTGTGTACCGCCATCTGCTTGATCCGGTATTTCTTGCCCATTGCTCCGGCGATGACATCGGCTCGCGACTTGAACGCTGCAATGGCATCGACGCTCACGTCGTTCTCAACCTTGCGCCGGGTTTCTGCCGCGGGCTGCATGCTCAAGGCCGAGACGGCGAGCGTGCTCTGCAATCGGCCAAGCATCTCCGAGAGCGCGGCGCTGTCCGAGGTTTCCAAGGAAAGCTCGGAACGCATCCGCCAACTCTCGATCTTGCCGGATTTGCCGTACATGGGGGAAGTTGACGTGGCCCCGCTCTGGGTCTTGATGGAAGGGTGGTTGCGCAGTGTTTTGAGGGCGTCAGCAATCTGGGCGTTCACCTGGCGGGCCAATTCGCCGGGCGTCGCGCCACTCGCTTCGGCGCTGACTGTGGCACGAAAGAGATCGTTGTTTACATTGCGGCTGGCCTCGGCGCTAAATTCGATGCTGGTTCCAGTCACAGGCGTCGGGCAGCATGCACTCGTTGGAGCGGTCTGGGCGCTGAGACTGAAGGAGGAAGCCAGGAGCGAGGCGGCCAGCGTAAAGCGAACAAGGGATGGAAGCATTGAGAGTCTCCATAGATTCGTCGCGCGAGGCAGGGCAGGGTGCCAGCGGCGGGTGGTGGGTCAATGAGCGTGCTTTAATGCGAGCTCCGGAACCGGCGGCGAGATGCCGTGTCGACTGAAGCATTCTATCGCGAGAATGTTTAGCCAGGACGAAACGAAAAACCTTGGCTGGCGATGATAAGCTTGGTTAGAATCGCTTGGGCCAGAGATGCAGTTTTTCCGCGGCCGGGTACGTGTGAGGAGGAAGCATGCTCAAAACTGGACAGGTCGCGCCGACGTTCGTCCTTCCTGATGCGGACATGGAAGACTTGGATTTGTCCGCATTGCGTGGGCGATCCAATGTTGTCCTCTTTTTCTACCCGCGAGACGACACGCCAGGATGTACGCTCGAGGCCACTGACTTCTCGGACCACGAGGACGAATTTTCGCGAAATGGGTATGTGGTTGTCGGCATCAGCCGGGACGACTGCCTCAAACATGCCGAGTTTCGCGACAAGCACGGGATCTCCGTGCGTCTTCTTTCCGATGGTGATGGCTCGGCGTGCAAGCAATACGGCGTGTGGCAGGCGAAGGAAGTCGATGGTGTCAAAAAACACGGCATCGTCCGCTCGACTTTCGTCATTGACAAACAGGGGGTTCTCCGTCTGGCCATGTACGGAGTCAGCCCCAAAGGCCACGCGCTTGAGATTCTGCGCGCGGTGAAGGAATTTAATTCATGAACATGCAAGTTGCCAAGAATACCGTCGTCACCCTCGATTACAACGTCAAAGATCCGGATGGTGTTCTCGTCGATGCTGGTCAGGAACCGCTCGTATATCTGCATGGCGGTTATGACGACATCTTCCCGAAAATCGAGGAAGCCCTGCAGGATAAAAAGGTTGGCGAGGCGGTCATCGTCAAACTGCAGCCGGACGAAGCGTTTGGCGAATATGACGCCGACCTGATTCAGGTGGAGTCGCGCAAAGGCTTCCCCAAGGAGCTCGAAGTTGGCATGCAGTTTGAGGGCACGCCCGATGGCGGTGACGACGATGATCTGCTGATTTTCCGGGTGACCGAGATTGCCGATGACAAAGTGGTGCTTGACGGTAACCATCCCTTGGCCGGCATGGCGCTGGTGTTTACCTGCACGGTGACCGCAGTGCGTCCGGCCAGCGAAGAGGAAATCGCCCACGGCCATGTGCACGAAGAAGGCGAGTGCGAGAACGATTGAGTCGGTCGTTTTGTTTTTGACTCATGCGGTGAACAGCATTCGCAAACCGACGGCTAGCCCCTGGTCATCGTTTAGCCATTGATATGATGGGAAAACGCAGCGCAGGCTGCGTTTTTTCCTTGGCCGGCATGGCGCTGGTGTTTACCTGCACGGTGACCGCAGTGCGTCCGGCCAGCGAAGAGGAAATCGCCCACGGCCATGTGCACGAAGAAGGCGAGTGCGAGAACGATTGAGTCGGTCGTTTTGTTTTTGACTCATGCGGTGAACAGCATTCGCAAACCGACGGCTAGCCCCTGGTCATCGTTTAGCCATTGATATGATGGGAAAACGCAGCGCAGGCTGCGTTTTTTCCTTGGCGTATCGTTTCCGCAATCGTTTGTGCAGCCCCTTGCCCAGCAGTAGAGGGCATTTGGTATCGCGCGGCGGTCCTTTGTGCCTGTACTTGCCTGTTCTGTTTTTACCCCAGCGCAGGCGCGGTGCGGCGCCTGCGTACGCCGGCCAGTTCGTTGAACAAGAGGGCGCCAAGCACCAGCAGACCGCCGGTCAGCGTCTCTGGCGAGGGGGTTTCATTGCCCCACAACCAGACCCACAATACCCCGAAGATCACCTCAAGTAAGCCGAGCAGGCTAATTTCGGTAGCTTGCAGCGAGCGCGCTGCACGGACCGCGAGGACGCAGGGAACCGCCAACTGGATGACCCCGAGCAGGCCGAGCAGGCCAAGGTCGTGCGGCGTTGCCTGAAAGGGCATGGCAAGCGGCCAGGTGACGAGTGCCGAGACGGTGGCGCCGATGAAGACCGCCGAGGACATGTCCCGGTTACGGTCGGCGCTGGCCTCGAGCAGGGTCCAGTTGCAGGCTCCTGCCAGTGGCGGAAGCAAGGCAATGAGCGTGCCGCGCAGCGAGAGTTCGTCGGTTGCGCCGTGGCCGAACATCCAGGCGATGCCGACGCCGGCAAGACCGATCGATAGCCAGGTGGCGCCCGGTAGGCGGCGTTTGAGGAAGCAGCGGGAAAAAATTGCTGCGATGAGCGGGCCGACAGACATGGCGACGAGTACATTGGCTACTGTGGTCAGCATCATCGCCACCATGAAGGCCGTGTACATCGTTGCCCAGCACAGACCGGATAACCAGAGCGTCCAGCTCCCGTGCCGGAAATCGTTCCAGAACGCGTTGCCGCGCAGGCAAGATAGGGCGATGAGCAAAGTCAGCGAATTGGCCAGGCTCCGCCAGAAAGTGACCTCGAAACTCTGTGCGGCATCGAGGTGCCGGGTGACCACGCCGGCGATACTCCAGAGCACGGTGGAAATCACCATCAGTGTTACGGCTTGGTTGCGTGGCATGGCGTTCATGGTTTCGATGGGGGCCAGGTGTGTGCTTCTAAGCGGAAGAGGGCCGGGTTCTGGTCGTCGATGACGATGCGTGTCCAGCCCATGAAGGGGTAGCCGAAGGATTCGGTGCGCGTGAAGCGAACGACTCGTTGGCCATCTGTCGTGCGCAGTGGCTGGTCGGTGCGTTGCCAGTGGGTGTCGCCATGCGCGAGCAGCACCTGGCCAGGGAAGTTCAGCGTTTCCTCGCGCAGTGTTTCGAGCAATTCCCTGTAGCCGGCGTGCGGCAGTCCGGCGGCAAAGTGCTTGAGGCCGGGGTTGCCCTGCATGAAGACGACGATGCCGGCGCGGTTTTCGGCGCGTGCTCGGGCAAAACCGTTGCGCAGCCAGGAAATGACATGCGGGTTTCTGGCGAGGAACTCAGCGCTCGGGGTTTGCGTCATGCCGAAATTGTTGTTCGGGCCCGGTACATTGAGCGTGAGCAGGAGCACGGGGCCAAGGCGCCAGCGCAGGTGCTCGGGGTAATCAGCCGACTGCCGTTCGAATGCGATTTTCTTTTGGCCGAGGGAGAGGGGGGCGGCGAAGAACAAGCGACGCAGTGCCGCCAAGCGCTCATTTTCATCGTAGTGTCCGGCGGCGAGGCGTTTGCAGTCGCTCCATTCGTTGTCGCCGGGCAGGTAGACAAACGGCACGGGAGAGGTGTCAAACAGCGCGTGTCGTTCGGCGAAGAGTTCGTCGGTGCAGCGCGCGTTGCTGGCCTTGAAGTCGCCGACATGCACGATGAATTCGGGCGATTCGTCGGCGATGGCTTCGAGCATGGCCGGGAATTCTCGTCGTTCGTAACGGCTGTAGGGCGTGTCGCCGATCAGGGTGAAGCGCCAGGTTTCAGCATCGGCGCGCCCTGCAGGCAGGCTGAAGAGCGCGACAAATAAGGCGGCCAGCCGCAGCCCGGAGGCGATGGCCAACCGCCAGCTCATTTGAGCAGCGCCTTCAGGGCAAAGAGCGCATCGAGCGCTTGGCGCGGGGTCAGCGCGTCCGGGTCGAGCGCGGCGAGTTCGCTGAGCGCCGGGTGCGGCTCGGCGACCTCAGGTTCATCGTCTGCGTCGAATTCCGCCATGCGGGCCGGCGCGGGCGAAGCGAAGAGGTCGGGCTGCATGGGGTGGATTGCGGCGCGCTCCTCGAATTCGCGCAACTGGCGGCGCGCGGCGCGTACCACCGGGGCGGGAATGCCCGCCAGCGCCGCAACCTGGATGCCGTAGCTCTGGTTGGCCGGGCCGTC
>CAZHFS010000228.1:1337-5146 GCA_964531885.1 uncultured Propionivibrio sp. | reverse complement strand
TACGCGGTCCCCACCAGCGTCGCCACCGGGTGATAACCTTTGCCTTCTGGTCTGAGGAAAGTCCGTAAAAACTTGCCCGCGCAACACGCCACCATTTCGCGACAAACTTACGTCGCTCCATTTCGACGGTATCAGCCAGCGATGATCGCTTGGCCATGACCTCGTCCACCGACGGTTGCAGGGCTGCAATCTGGTCGGCAAACAGGGGCAATGATTCCCGCTCGAAACGTTGCTTTCGCAGCACTGCCGAACGCTTTCTGGGCGTATCTCTAAATCCTTCGTATCGGGGGTAGCGATCGAACATCATCACGCATCCCCCATCGAGAGTTCCTGGTTGCCCTTCATTAGTCCAAGATGGACCAGGTAACGCTTCAGGCCATCCAGATCATGCTTGTGCCGCATCCATCCATCCTCGAAAATCTCGAATCCCTTGATCTCGAAAATAGAACGGTCGCGGACATTGCGAACATCGGCATAGAACTCGCCGCGTTCGTCCAGGTTGATGAAGTACCGATAGACGGCACTCCTGAAAAGTTGAGTCATGACGCCTCCATACAAAATACGGAAGACGCCAAATCTCCACGCTGGAGGCTGACGCCCCCGCGGGGTTATAAAAGTTGCTGTTTGTTTCGAGCGGCCAGCTACCGCCTTTCTAGCGCTCCCCTAAGGGCAGCACCGGAATTCGCTTTCCGCAACGGGCTCGCATCACATAGCAAGGAACCCGTTCTGGAAAACCCGGCGTTGCCGCCGGGGAAAAGCCCTGCTTTCATCCACGCTTGCTGCCGCGCTTACCACCGCGCTTGCGTTTCGGAAAGCCAAACCGGGCCCATGCCTCAGGATCGACGGGAAGCGGTGTCGTCCGAGCATTTTTGAGATTCACGAATACTCCGTGATAGGAAACCTGCCCATAGCGAAACAACTCCCACAGCAGATTTAAGGCGTACAGCGACACGCCGCGATTCACGAACAGCGACTGCTTTTCCAGCGCATCGGCCAGCGAGCATGAGGGCGTATCGTCGTCGGCTTCCTGCGTTTCGTCCGCAATCTCCGGTAGAAGATCCACGGCATGAGGAAGCCGATCCACGTTGGGCTTGGCCCAGCGTGCCGGTACTTGACCGAGAACGACCTGACCATCATGCAAACGGTTGCCCAGGTCGAGCCAATACCCGCCTCCGCCACGCGCCACCGAATCCAGAATCGCTTTTCTGGCCTGGCGATTGTCCACGCAGCCGATCGCAAGATCAGTGCGCAAACTCTCGCTGGCCGTCAAGCGCCGGGTTTCCGCCCGCCACCCCGTGCCCATCGCCATGTTGATGCGATTGA
Source organism: uncultured Propionivibrio sp. (assembly GCA_964531885.1). Taxonomy (GTDB): domain Bacteria; phylum Pseudomonadota; class Gammaproteobacteria; order Burkholderiales; family Rhodocyclaceae; genus Propionivibrio. The sequence continues at coordinate 3,823 of CAZHFS010000228.1, read as the reverse complement.
CGAGCACCGTGGCTTTCGGCAACCCGACATCGGACGGATAAAACATCTGCCGCCCGACATTGGCTTCCGACACCTGGTCGCTATCGATCACGGTCACGTCCAGTCCGCCGGGATGCCCCAAAGCGATCATGGCCGTATGCAGTTGGGCCAGTCCCATCAGCATCTGAGATCCAGTTCCGCCGGCGCCGATGACCGATACACGAACCTCCCGTGTAAGAAGTTCAGCAGAAAGATGATGGATAGCCATCGTGTCCTCCTATCTGTCCATTCATGCCGGTCGAATCGAACGCCAAGGGCAAAAAGAGCCCGTTGGCGCAGAGACGAAATGCCGTCGAACACTGACTGCGATCACAATTACCAACGACTCCTGCTATCTTGAATTCGCCCCGGTCGTCGCGATCGTCCTCGGTCGAGAAGAACGCCGATAGCTGTCCATGAGAGTGCAGATCCACCACCAGATGCTCGTCTTCACTGAGCGCCGGTCGCGTGTAGCGCACGTGGCTGCATCCTGAGGACACTTCCCCCGGGAATACCAGCCGCATCTCGCCCGTGGTCGCATTCCACACGATCCAGCCGACGCATTCCTGCGGACACCGATCGACGGCATACCGAAAGAAGTCGACGACCAGATTCCGTGGAATCTTGCCGAAGGTCAGCGATAGCTCCCGCCCAATGCAGCCATAGGGCATGGGAACGCTCTTCTGATGGGCCAGTGGAACCCGCAGATACAGCCAGGGGCGCCGCGCTTCCAGCCACAGGCCGTCGCCGGTCACAAGAAAGCGGTGGCCATTGTCGGTCAGGGGTGTGAATCCACCATAGCGAGGCACCGTAACGACCGGCGCCGACTGTTGCAAGGCGATATCTCTCGCATCCATTTATGCCTCCGCTTCCAGTACGGCCGCCTCGAAGGCCTCCCGTAACGTCCATCCCGTAGAAACGAGTGAGCGTGTTGGAAAACGCGTTAATCGACCGTCCAGCAGATCCCGCCACAAGGCAAACGGACCAGCCCGATAACGGGTTAGCCCCTTGGGCGTATGGATGTTCGGATGCGTGAAGTACGAGCGGAAGAAGGCTTCCTCCCAGGCTTCGCTTTGATGTACCTGATTCCCTTTCGGCAACCGGGCACTACCTACGCAGATATTCCCCGTGCTCCAGACGTTGAAGAATGGTGCGACGAACAGCGGTGTATCGGCATCGGGACGTTGCCGCCCCTTGTACGCAAACACCTTCCATGCCTTGGTGGTGACCACAAAGACCAGCCCCGGACAAGGCACACGGCCGGTTCGAGCCCCAAGCTCCTTACAGTCGAACCAGACCTGCCGCGCTTGGGGTTTGCTGAACCAGACGAAGAATCCCGATCCTTCCGCGAGTACATGCGCTGGTTTGAGTGCCGGGCGCAGCATCGTCTCGGGATCGAGAATCCGCATCAGGGAAAGCAGTCCGGATTTACTGGCCGGAACACCTGCCTGAATGATCGGTCGATCTTCGCTATCGGTCTCGACGTCATGCACCGAGACAAATACCGGCTTTCGGCTGGCGTCCTGATAGACCAGAACGGCGTTGGTCAGCCGGTAAGACTGATTACTTGAAAACGTACTGACATTGATCGCCATGGCGACCTCCTTAGAAAAATGCGGAGGCGTGCCTTGCCCCTGCGGGCGCGACAGCACCCCCGCAGGGTTATTAAACTCACAGTGGTTCGGCGATCTGTGTGATCAACCGATCCAGTGACGACAACATCTGCAAACCCAGCCCGGTCTTTTGGAGCCAGACGTAGAACCCCTCAGGATCGAGCGGTACAGCCTGTGCTCCATAGAGATCGGTGTAGCCATCGCTGGCGCAGTTCGCGTATTCGATAAAGTCGTCGAACACACGATCCACCGGGTCTTCGGCATCCCACTTCAGGTAGGCCCCGAAATAGACGCACTCGACATCGAGTCCTTCCAGCCCCGGCAGTTGTCCTCCATCCGCCACCAGCCGCTCGATGTCGAGCAGTGTCGATGCAAGTGAAGCCACCTCCACGCTGGCATGGGTCAGTCCCGACAAGGCGACCTCATCCAGAACCGGCCTCGGGTCGATGACCCATGCGGGGAAATGCCCGTCATACCAGTCTGGAGAAATCGATTCCGCCATATCCTCGGCGGTCATACCCAGTGCCGTCATTTCCTCCAGCCAATCCGCCTGATCGCTACTGCCTTGCCAGTGGATGTACTCGCATAAGTGGCGAGCTGACTCGGGAGTCAGAACATAGAGGGTTCGACCGGAAGCGCGATGCAGCCAATACAGGGCCGTCTCGCCCAAACCAGGGCATGCCGCCTCGATCCGGGTCAGGCTTTCGTCGGACAGGATGTCATAGGTCGGGATGCCGCGCACGATATAGGGGCGATGCACGGCCGCGCCTTTTGAACGGTCGTCCCGCCGCTGGGTCCGGCCGCCCCGCTGACGCTTGGTTTCCGGGGCTGGGGTGTTGCCGTCGGCCATGATGG
>CAZHFS010000228.1:0-1327 GCA_964531885.1 uncultured Propionivibrio sp. | reverse complement strand
GGATAACCACTCGACCTGTTCCGACTGAATTGCCCAATACCACTGGTCATCCGCTTCCGATGCATCCGGAAAGAGTGCCCCGTAGCTGAGTGCCGCCGAGCTGGTCGCCACCAATACTTCGAAAGCAAAGTGCTGTAGTTGCCCCACTTGGCGATTGATCCAGCCATGTAAGGCCTGTTGCACCAGCAATGGCGGCAGTCCGGATGCCTCTTCCTGTAGTTCCCCGATTTCCAGCCAGCGCAGGGCCAGCGAAGACCATCGACGAACATCCAGGCAGGGATCGAGACTGACCGTGAGACCGGCGCCAAACCTCGGTAGACTTAAAGGATCAGGGGTTGTACGGAAGCGAGCACCTGACAGCGTTCGCCGTATGCGACGGGCCCTTGGGACCGCTGCACCAAGCGTTGCAAGGCTTGTACGCATCGTTTCATCTCCTCGTGATCGAAGGCAGGAATCCCGGTCGGGATCCCCGCTTCAAAGTGCGAGAAGTCGCCATCGGCAGCGGCTTGCAGCCGTTCCTTGAGCGACACCATGGCCTAACCCCGCCGAATCACTGGCGGAAGCCAGCGATCGAACCACCCAATGAATCGCCGCAAGGCGATGTTCAGATGATCGACCGTCGAGATACCCACCGACCGTGGTTCAACATAGGTCAGCCCGTCATCCCGCCGCCGCACCACCATCCCGGAGGATCGTGGCGAATCGGCACGCACCGCACCTTTGGTTCCGACTGCTCGCCGGAAGGTATAGATGAGGCGTTCCCCCTTCTGCTCCGGCCCCTCGATGGAGGCCGTCGTGATCTCGGGGTAGGTGGCTGAATAGACATCCCGAACCTGCTCCGGAGACAACTCACTTCCCGGGTCGGGCAAGATGATGCCGTTGTAGGCAAACGAACGAAGCAGCTTTTGAACGGTAATGGTCATGACCGCCTCCTCATGCGAAAAGGTTGTCTTCGACTTGTCCGCCCACTACTTCGGGTGTCTCGGTCTCGTCATCATCGTCGTCGGCCGCCGGCGTCATCTTGGCAGGAGCGCTTTTCCTGATCGCGCCTTCCGCCTTCTTGCTGGCATCTTTCTTCGCCGCTTCAAGAATGTTTCGGGTCGCTTCCAGTTGCTCCGCCAAGGATTGGTGCTCTTCGGCATAGCTTTGGAGCAAACCGACAAACTGCGCATCCAGCTCCTCTGCCGTCCCAGTCAGTACCAATGGGATTGCCAGCGCTTCGGCGTCCTTGGCATCCTTGGGCGTTGGCCTCACCGTGACGGTGATAGCCCCTTATCGCGAAGTCGGATGACGCGGTCCGGGAAAAGATGTTCCTGGGGCTGGCGGC
>CAZHFS010000227.1:0-5169 GCA_964531885.1 uncultured Propionivibrio sp. | reverse complement strand
CGTCATGCTCACAGGCGACAATCCTCAGACGGCGGCGAGCATTGCGCGATCAGCGGGGATCGACGAAGTGCATGCCGGCATTCTCCCCGCCGGGAAGGCGGCGGTGATCGAAGCGCTGCGCGCCAAGGGGGCGGTGGTCGGCATGGTGGGCGACGGCATTAACGATGCTCCGGCACTGGCCGCAGCAGATGTCGGTGTAGCCATGGGGGCGGGGACCGATGCAGCAATCGCTGCGGCCGACATCACCCTGGTGCGTGCCGATTTGCATGCGGTGGCCGATGCTATTCTCCTTTCGCGTGCAACCTTGCGCAAAATTCGCCAAAACCTGTTCTTCGCCTTCGTATACAATGTGTTGGGTATACCGCTGGCGGCGTTTGGTTGGCTCAATCCGGTTTTGGCCGGAGCGGCAATGGCCATGAGTTCGGTGTCCGTGGTGACCAGCTCGCTGTGGCTGAGGCGCTGGAAGCCAGTCTAGTTGCCGCACAAAGAGTGAAGCGAAATTTTTGCGAAGAACCGAGCAGTCTAAAAAAACGATAAGCCCAACGGGGGGAATAGTGTTGGACAGGGAGACCTCTTCCGGCGATGCGACCGGGGAGGCGAAGTATGCGGCGCTTGCGGAGTTGTTGGCCGCGTCTGGTGAGCAAATTCTGTTTGGTGTTGATTGTCGGAGGGGCGTCTTTTCGTACGCCAGTCCGCGGCTTGCTCAACTCCACGGGGTAACGCAGGCTCGCCTTGAGGAAGACGGGCTGAAGCTCGTGCTTGACGAACGGCTCGACCAGGTAACGGCAAGGCGTTTGCGACGGCATGTGCTGAGGCTTTGCCGTAAGCAGCCGCAGAGCTCGTTTGCCGCCTCATTCGAGTATCCCTTGCGACAACCCGATGGCAACGACTTGTGGTTTTCTTGCTCCGTGCAGCTTGTTTCGGACGCGTGCGGCAGGCCTTTGCGCCTGAGCGGGCTGGCCGTGGATGTTACCGCAGGCCTGCATGCCGACATCGCCATGCGCGAATGTGAAGGTGCTTTCCGGGCAACCATGGATGCCCTGCAGGTTGGCGTGTTTGTGGCGCAGGGCGGTGCGCTGCGGTTCGTTAACGCCTGTTTTCGGGAGTTGTTCGGTTATGCGGAAGCCGATTACCTCGATCGGCTTGCTCCACAGGATCTGGTGGCGCCTGCAGCGCGCGACGGGTTCGCCGAACGTCTGCAGCGCCTCTCCCGCGGGGAGAAGGTGAGCCCTTATGAGGTTGAAGGCGTTGGTGCCGACGGCGTTGCATTTCCCATCCTGTTTATCGGTGAACAGAGCGTGTTCGAGGGAATGCCGGCGGTTGTGGGCACGGTGATTGATTTGTCGCGCGAACGGCGTGCGGAGCGCGAACTCAAATCGGTGGAAAAGCGCTACGAGGCGCTGTTCGAGGGCGCGCCGGATGCCATTCTGGTCGTCGAGGCGAGCACTGCGAAGATCGTTGCCGTCAATCTTGCGGCACAGATGCTGTTCCTCCAATCGCCCAATCAGCTTTGCGGCCGGGACTTGCGCGATTTCTGTCCGCAAGTCCAGGAACAAGTCTGGGCGCGCCTTTCGAGAGCTGGGTGGCGGCAGAGTGCGGTTGCGCCCTTCGAGACGGAAATCTGTAATTCGGCTGGCGGCATGGTTCCGGTCGAGGTACGTTCGAGCAGTGTGGAAACCCGTGGGGAGCAGCAGCACGTCCAGATCGTTCTGCGTGACATCACCCGACACAAGCGCGACGAACTCGTCCTGAAACGCGATGCGTGCGTCTTCGAAGCCAGTCAGGAGGCTATTCTGCTTACCGATGCGGAGCAGCGTATCCTGACTGTGAACACAGCATTTCTGGAAATGACCGGTTTTCGTACCGAGGACGTCCTTGGCCGGCGTCCTTCCATGCTGCGCTCGGGAAGGCACGGTCGGCCGTTTTACGAAGCGATGTGGGCACAGATCGACGCTGCCGGGCGCTGGCAGGGCGAGGTCTGGAATCGTCGCCGCAACGGCGAGATTTTTCCCATCTGGCTGCGTATCAGCGTACATCGCGACGACGAGGGTAGGGTCTGCAATTACGTGGGTGTGGCGACCGATATTTCGGAACGGCTGGCGAGCCAGGAGTCGATCCGGCGGCTGGCGTTTTTCGACCCGTTGACGAGCTTACCCAACCGGCGTTTGCTGCAGGATCGCCTGGATCATGAACTGGCGGTAGCCGAGCGCGAACACAGTCAGGTTGCCTTGGTGTTCATCGATCTCGATCACTTCAAGAAGGTGAACGATACGCTCGGCCATTCGGTCGGCGACCAGCTGCTGGTCGAAGTCGCGCAACGCTTGCAAGGCTGTGTGCGGCGCATGGATACCGTGGCGCGCATCGGAGGCGATGAATTTGTTGTCGTGCTTGCCGACGCGACGCGGGAAGGCGCCGGCGAGGTGGCGCGCAAGGTCATCGAGACCTTGTCGCGCCCTTGTCAGCTCGGCAACCACGATATCAGCATCACGCCTTCGCTGGGCATCAGCATGTATCCGCAGGACGGCGCGGATTTTGAAACGTTGCTCAAGCAGGCGGATATGGCAATGTATCGGGCCAAGGAAAAGGGCCGCAATGCCTTCGAGTTTTTTGCCTGCGGGATGGGAACGGCCATGCTCGCGGACTTCACGCTCGAGAACGAATTGCGTCAGGCGCTCAAAGCCGGGCAGTTTGTCCTGCATTATCAGCCCAAGCTTCACCTCGGTAGCGGGGAGATCGTCGGTGTCGAAGCCTTGATCCGCTGGCAGCATCCGGTGCACGGCCTGGTTTCGCCTGCCCGCTTCATTCCCTTGGCCGAACGCAGCGGGCTGATCGAGGCCATCGGCGATTGGGTACTGTTCGAGGCGTGTCGCCAGAACCGTGCCTGGCGCGATGCGGGTTTGCCGCCGCTGTGCGTGGCCGTGAATATCTCTTCGGTACAATTCCGCAGCGGTCGACTCGAAGAACGAATCCGTCAGATCCTCGAAGCGACGGGCATGCCGCCGGGCAGCCTCGAAATTGAATTGACTGAGGGCGTCGTGATGAGCGAAGCGGAAGGTGCAATTGAAGCCTTGCAGCGTCTTTCGGCCATGGGCATCCAGATTGCCATCGACGATTTCGGGACCGGTTATTCGAGCCTGTCCTACCTTAAGCTCTTTCCAATCGACCGGCTTAAGCTCGACAAATCGTTTGTCCGTGACATCGCCAAGGACAACGGCGATCGGGCGATTGCCACGGCAGTCATCCGCCTGGGCCACAGCCTGAAGTTGCGTGTCATCGCCGAAGGGGTGGAGGCGGCCGATCAGCTTGATGCCTTGCGGCAGCAGGGATGTGATGAAATACAGGGATTCCATTTCAGCAAACCCTTGTTGCCTGACGAACTTTTTTCCTTGCTCAAGCAGCAGTTTTCCACTGGAGGTGTGTCATGCGTCAATCCATCCGCCTGATTGTCGACGGGATGCACTGTGATCGTTGCGTGCAGAGCGTGCGTACGCTCCTGCAGGCGGTTCCCGGGGTTCTTGAGGCTGACGTCTCGCTGGATCCGGGAGCTGCGGTCGTGGCCTACGATTCGTCCCTGTGCGTCCCGGATGCCTTGCGCCGCGCTATCGAGAACGCCGGTTTCGACGTACGATAAAGATTCACTGAACACATGACACATGAGCGATATCCATGGACTTCCTTAAAAAACGCTTAGGCAAGAAGAAACCTGCGGCGTCGATCGAGGCGCCTGCACCCCGGAAGGAGGTTCCTGCCTCAGCGCCCGCTGCGGAAGGGCCGGTCAGGCTGACCCAGCTCTCGCATGGCGGCGGTTGTGGCTGCAAGATTGCCCCTGGCGTACTTGAACAGATCCTGGCCAAGACGGCGCCGCAACTTATTCCGCCGCAACTTCTGGTCGGGATTGAAACCAGCGACGATGCGGCGGTCTATCAGATCAATGAAAAGCAGGCGATCGTCGCGACGACCGATTTTTTCATGCCCATCGTCGACGATCCTTTCGACTTTGGGCGCATCGCGGCGACCAACGCGATTTCCGATATTTACGCCATGGGTGGAACACCGCTGTTTGCCTTGGCCATCGTCGGGATGCCGGTCAATACCTTGCCCATGGAGACCATTCGACGCATTCTTGAAGGCGGTGAAAGCGTATGCTCGGCGGCGGGTATTCCGATTGCCGGCGGACATACGATCGATTCGGTCGAGCCAATTTATGGGCTGGTGGTTATCGGCCTCGTCGATCCACGCAATCTGCGCCGCAACGGCGGCGCCCAGCCTGGCGATGCCCTGATTCTTGGCAAAGGGCTGGGCGTGGGGCTTTATAGCGCGGCTTACAAGAAAGGGTTGTTGTCGACCCACGATTATGCCGCGATGATTGCCTCGACCACTCAGCTCAATACGCCGGGTGCGACCCTTGGCTGCCTTTCGGGCGTACATGCGATGACCGATGTGACCGGCTTCGGTCTGCTCGGGCATTTGCTCGAAGTATGCAAGGCATCCAATGCCGGTGCAGTGCTCGATTACTCAGCACTGCCGATTTTGCCCAATGCCCTTGACTATGCGGCGCGTGGCTGTGTGACCGGTGCCTCTGGCCGAAATTGGGCAGCGTATGGCAAGGATGTGCAGCTCGACGAGACGCTCATTGGCGATGCGGAACGCGCATTGCTCACCGACCCACAGACGAGCGGAGGTTTGCTGGTTGCCTGCGCGCCGGAGATCGTGACCGAGGTGCTGTCGCTCTTTCTGCAGCAAGGATTCGAGCGCGCCGCCGTGATCGGACAGATACACAAAGGGCGTCCCCGGATCAAATTCGGCAAGGAAAAGCGGCGGAAGAAAGCTGCTCTCTGATCATGACGGTACGATACCCCGTCCGGCCAGCCGCTTAGTCGAGCGACAGGCGTCGGTCGTCAAGCAATAGCCGGATTAGATCGGCGGCCGGTAGTGGCTGGCTGTACAGATATCCTTGCAGCTGGTCGCAACCGAGGTCGCGCAGGAAGCGCATCTGCTCAGGGGTTTCAACCCCCTCGGCGACGATCTCGTGTCGCAACTGTTTGCCCATGGTCACAATGGCTTGGGCAATGGCGCAATCGTTCTCGTCGTGCGGGACGCCGAGCACAAAACTCCGGTCAATTTTCAGGGTGGTGATGGGGAATTTCTTGAGGTAAGCCAGACTCGAAT
>CAZHFS010000226.1:0-5199 GCA_964531885.1 uncultured Propionivibrio sp. | reverse complement strand
GTTAAACTACTTTATCCATATTATTGTGTCAACTATCGTCTGATCGACAGTCTGTTTTGCCTACGTAAAGGTGATGATGTGCCTAAGAATATTTCGTCGCACGAAATTGCATGGCGAATCAGGCTCAGGCCGCCGCGCGCAAGGCCTCAATAGGCGGGATATTTAACAAGGACCGAACGGCCCACCAGCCGACAAGAGGCACCACGACTCCCCCAAACAGCAGCGAGAGCGGAATGAGCGACCAATCCACTGGAGTATCAAATTGAAACAAGCGTTGTGACAGGACCTGGGCAACGAGGAGTGCGGCACTGCTGGCGATCGCACCTGCACTCGCCCCGATTGCGAAAAGCTCTATGAGGAGCGCTCTCCGCAATTGGGAAATCGATGCGCCCATTGCACGCAAAACAGCGAGCTCATATCGACGCTCTTCGGTTGCTGAAGCCAGCGCCGTGTAAAGGACGATCACGCCCGCCAGCAAGGTAAACACAAAAACGAACTGGACCGCGCGAGCCACCTGGTCGAAGATCCGTCGCAACTGCTGGACAATGGCGCCAACATCGACAACCGTAAGGTTAGGAAACTGACCGACAAGAAGCGGCGTAACCGCCTGCTTGTGCGGCGGGAGATAAAGACTGGTTATCCAGCTGGCAGAAAACGAGTCGATAAGCCCGGGTGGCATCAAAACAAAAAAGTTAACCCGCATCGAATCCCAGTTCAATTTGCGCAGCCCGATGACCTGCACCTCGACCGCCTCGCCAGCAATATCAAAACGAAGACGATCGCCAACTCGAATACCAAGCGTTTTGGCAAGCCCTTCCTCCACCGAAGCGACACCCCGCCCCCGATCGCCTGGAACGAACCATCGGCCGACCGTCGTCCGGTTCCCGGGTGGAAGCTCCAATTGATACGACAGATTAAACTCACGATCGACAAGGCGTTTCGCCCGCTCATCCGAGTAATCAGCCGCAAGCACGTTACGCTCATTGAGACGAACCAGTCGACCACGGACCATCGGCGAGAACTGGGCGTCCAACCCCGCGTCGGAGAACACCTGGCGCACAGCGGACAGCTGTTCGGGCTGGATGTTGATCACAAACCGGTTAGGGGCATTCTCGGGAACCGCATTCTGCCAAGCGGAAAGCAGGTCATTTCGCGTTGCTGTCAGCAATAGCAACGCCATGAAAGCCAATGCCAAGGCAACGATCTGGACGACGCTGGCCACAGCGTGCCGCTCAAGACTGGCTAACCCGAATTGCCAACCAACGCCCACGGAACGCCCACGGACTGAGGCAGCGGCACGCACGGCGATCCGTGCCAGCACCAGAAAAATCAGGGAAGCAACAATAAAACCGCTGACGGTGTAGACACCGAGACGGACATCGCCTGCCAACCAGAGCATCAAGCCACCTAGTAACGTGACGCCAAAGAACAGCGATCCGACGAGATACCAGTACGAGGCTCCGGTCTGGCCAAATTCACGTCGCAAGACTCGCAAGGTCGACACCCCGTTCAGACGCAAAATCGGCGGCAAGGCAAAGCCCAGCAGCAAGATAAAACCAACGCTCATTCCTTGCACCGCCGGCAGCCAACCCGGCGCCGGCAATGCGACTGGCAGGAGATCGGAAAGCCAGGCATGCAGGATAAAGTGGGCAGCGTAGCCCAACAGGCAACCTAGCATGGCACCCCCACTGGCGAGCACGACAAACTGGATGCAATGCACTCGCAACAACGCTCCCTGCGTCATACCCAGGCAACGCAGCACGGCACAGGCATCAAGGTGGCGTTGCATGTAACGGCGTGCGGCAAGCGCAACGGAGACTGCGGCCAGGACAATGGACAAAACGGAGGCGAGGCCAAGAAATCGTTGTGCCCGCTCCAGCGCGGTACGCACCTCGGGGCGAGCGTTGTCGATACCTTCGATGCGCTGTCCGGGGCTGAGCCTGGGTGATAAACGCTCTCGAAACGATTTCACCTGAGCGATATCGCCAGCCACCAGCAAGCGATAGACGACGCGGCTACCTGTGCCGATCAACCCGCTCTTTTCAAGATCCGCCGCATTGATCAGGACACGCGGAGCCACGCTGAAAAAATTCACCCCACGATCAGGCTCATAAGTCAGGAGCGCTGTGATGCGCAAAACGATCCGGCCAAGCTGCAATGAATCTCCGGGTTGCACGCCGAGCACAAGGGCAAGCCGCTCATCGATCCATGCGCTTCCTGACTCAGGAATACCCTCTGCAATCCTGTCCTGCTGCTGCGCCCGGGAATTGCTCGCCAACACCTCCGCGCCGACAGGATGACTCACCCGCAACTCGCCCCGCAAAGGATAACCTTCGGAAACCGATTTGATCTCGCTCAACTGGACGCGACGTTCAGCCATTCCTACCGTGCCCACCATACTCGGGAAAGTGCGGGTATCGGCATAGCGCAAACCGCGCTCAATAGCCTCTTGTTTGATCTGATCCGGCCACGGCCGATCAGAGACCAGCACCAGATCTGCCCCCAGTAACTGCGTTGCCTCGCGCTCAAGCGACTGCCTGACCCGATCGGTAAAAAACCCGACTGCCGTCAAAGCAGCAACGGCCACAACGAGCGCCGCCACCAAGAGCCGGAGTTCTCCGGCACTGGCGTCACGGCGCAGCATCCGTATGGCAAACCCGAAAAGATTCATCGCTTAAGGGATCCCGTTAGCACAGTACCGTTGAAAGCCCTCGCGGTCGGCCAAGCGCTCACTGTATGCTGCCACGGCTGGAAAAACTGGCCGCTTATCCTGAGGTGTCAGTCGCCATCGGTTAACCGACAAGGCAATCACAATATCGGCCAGTGAAAACTGGGCGCCCGCGACAAAAGCCCCGGTTTTCCTCAATTGCCGATCGAGAATATCCATTTTACTGTTCCACTCTCTCTCGCTGCGGGCGATCGCCCCCTCATCTTTATAGTCCGGATGCTGACGAACCCGTGCCATGAACACGTAGCGCCAGGCTGAATTGAGGTCGGTGGCCTGCCAATCCATCCACTGCTCGACACGAGCCCGTGGCTCGGGTTCGGTAGGCAAGAGATCACAGCGGCCAGCGCGTCCGGCAAGGTATCGGCAGATGGTATTCGACTCCCAGAGCACGACTTCGCCTTCTTGAATCACTGGCACCTGGGCATTGGGATTGAGTGCATGGAGAATCGGATCCCCGCTCTCCAACACCTTTAACTCGAAGGGCTGATCGAGTTCGGTGCAAAGCCAGAGAACCTTACGCACGTTGATCGATGAGGCTTTTCCGAATAACTTCAACACAGCCGCCTCCTAGGTTCATTCACGGCAGTTGGAGTCCGGGCAACTCATTCGAGTTCGCGCAATCGCATCACAGCCTCGTCAATACGCCGTACAGTAATCACCTGCATGCCTGGAATCGGATGGCGCGGCGCATTGGCATGGGGAATCAGGGCATGGGTGAACCCGAGTTTGGCAGCCTCCTTCAGACGCTCTTGTCCGCGCGGTGCAGGGCGAATTTCACCCGCCAGACCAACCTCACCAAAAACAATAAGTTTATCTGGCAACGCTTTGTTTTTTAGAGAAGAGATGATTGCAAGAAGCACCGACAAATCGGCCGCCGGCTCGCCAATCTTCACCCCACCCACCGCATTCACGAAGACATCCTGGTCAAAACAGGCAATGCCGGCATGTCGATGCGCCACAGCAAGCAGCATCGCAAGACGCTGTGCATCGAGGCCAACGGTCAGGCGCCGAGGATTGCCATGTGCCTGATCGACGAGGGCCTGCACTTCGACCAGCAAGGGGCGCGTCCCCTCCTGTGTCACCAACACGCATGATCCAGGAACACGCTCGCCATGCTGCGAAAGAAACATGGCTGAAGGATTGCTCACCCCCTTTAGCCCCTTGTCAGTCATGGCAAAAACGCCAATCTCGTTGACGGCCCCGTAGCGATTCTTGACGGCACGGATAAGGCGGAAACTCGAATGCGTGTCCCCCTCAAAGTACAGGACGGTATCGACGATGTGCTCAAGTACGCGCGGCCCTGCCAGCGCCCCCTCCTTGGTCACATGTCCGACCAGAATCACCGTCACCCCGGATTGCTTGGCCAACCGGGTCAATTGGGCCGCACACTCCCTCACTTGGGCAACCGATCCTGGCGCCGAAGTCAGCGCATCTGACCACAGCGTCTGGATCGAATCGATCACAGCCACTTTCGGCTGCTCGGTCTGTAGGGTCGAAATGATCGCTTCGAGATTGATCTCGGCAAGTAGCTTAAGACGGCGCGCATCGAGCATCAGGCGCTTGGCGCGCAAGGCCACCTGCTGCGCCGACTCCTCACCGCTCACGTACAGCACCGGCTGTTGTTCAGCGAGTTCGGTCAACGCCTGCAAGAGCAAAGTACTCTTTCCGATTCCCGGATCGCCGCCGATCAACACCACTCCACCGGCAACCAAGCCGCCGCCAAGCGCACGATCAAACTCAGCGACCCCAGTCGGAAGACGGTCTTCTTCACGCGCTTCAACATCTGCCAACGACTGCAGTCGGGCACTACCAGCAAGCGCCGCAAATCGACTGTTACTGACAGGCGCAGCGATCCGTGTCTCGACCAGCGTATTCCATGCGCCGCAGCCAGGACACTGGCCTTGCCATTTAGGCGAGGATGCGCCGCATTCGCTGCAGGCGTATTGGCTTTTCACGCCTTTAGCCACCACTAGACCTCGAGCACCGGGACTCGCTGGGCCAGCGCACAGAACAATTCATAGGCCAGCGTTCCTGCCGCGGCGGCAACGTCATCCGCCGGAAGACCTTCGCCCCACAGCACTACCGGGCTGCCCACCCTGGCTTCGGGGATATCGGTCAGGTCACAGGCCAGCATATCCATGGAAACCCGACCAACCGTCGTGGTACGCTGCCCGCAGACCAGAATGGGGGTCCCGCACACGGCACTGCGGGGATAGCCGTCAGCGTATCCGCAGGCCACGATGCCGACCCGGGTCGGCCGCTGCGCGGTATAGATGCCTCCATAACCGACACGCTCGCCCGGTGCCAGGATTTGTTCTGCGATGATCTGGCTGGTAAGAGTCATCACCGGGCGGAGGCCACATTGGACCGCGCTCTTGTCGGCGAAAGGGCTGCCACCATAAAGCATGATGCCAGGTCGCACCCAATCTCCCGCGGTCTGCGGGTGATCAAGAATTGCCGCCGAATTGGCC
>CAZHFS010000225.1:0-5231 GCA_964531885.1 uncultured Propionivibrio sp. | reverse complement strand
CGCAGAACGAGCAGGACAATCGCTATTACGCCAAATTTGGCAAGGTGGCGATGTTCGAGCCAAGCGATAGCCAGGAATGCCTGGACATGCTCAAGGAAGCCTACGAGGTCAGCGAACGTTTTGAAACACCGGTGCTCTTCCGCGTCACCACGCGGATATGCCACAGCAAGAGCGTGGTAGTTCGCGGAGAGCGGATTCCGGAGCGGCAGATTCCTTACCGCAAGAATCTGGCGAAATACGACCTGATCCCCGCCGTTTCGCGCCGCCTGCACTACGTGCTTGAGGATCGGCTGCAAGCCCTCGCCGCCTATTCGAACACCTGCCGCTTCAACGTGGCGGAGTATCACGATCGCCACATCGGCATTGTCGCCTCCGGCGTAGCCTATCAGTATGCCAAAGAGGTTTTCGGAGAGCGTGCCTCGTACTTCAAGGTGGGCTTCTCGAATCCGATGCCCATGGAACAACTGCGCGCCTTTGCCGCCGAAGTGGAAACCCTCTACGTCATCGAAGAGCTCGAGCCCTTCATGGAAGAACAACTTCGCGCCGCGGGAATTGCCTGCATCGGCAAGGAGAAAATCCCGATTTGCGGCGAACTCAACCCTGCCATCATCGCCAAGGCCCTGCTGGGCGAAGAAACTCAGTGCATGGACTGTGACACCTCGGCAGTCGCAGCACGTCCGCCGGTGTTGTGCGCCGGCTGTCCGCACCGGGGGTTCTATTACGCCCTGGCCAAATACCGCAACGTCGTCATCTCCGGCGATATCGGGTGTTATTCGCTCGGCGGAATCGACCCGCTCAACGCCAAGGATTTCGAAATCTGCATGGGTTCATCCTCAAGCGTTGCGCACGGGGCACAAGTGGTATTCGACCGTTTCGGCAACGACCGACGGGTCGTCGCCACCATGGGCGATTCGACCTTCTTTCACACCGGCATCAATAGCCTGATCAATGCCATCTACAACAACAGCCGGGTGATCAGCGTCATTCTCGACAACCGGATCACCGGCATGACCGGGCACCAGGAAAACCCCGGGTCGGGGGCCACCCTGCAAGGCGCCCCGTCAACGATCATGGACATCGAGCGCATCGTCCGCGCCCTTGGCTACAGCCATGTATGGACCATCAACCCGCTCGATCTCACTGCCGTCAAGCAGGCAATCGACAACGCCCTCGACCACGATGGCCCGTCGGTGATCGTGACGCGCTGGCCATGCGCGCTCAAGAAGTTTTCGGAAGCCGATTTGTCCGAATTTGGCCAGGCCATGGGCGGGAAATGCACCGTCAACGAAGCGAAGTGCACGGGCTGCGAATTCTGTTTGAAAACCGGCTGCCCGGCGATCCGTTTCGACCGGGAAGCAAAAAAGGCGCATGTCGACGAAGTGCAATGCACGGGCTGCAGTGTCTGCACCCAGGTGTGCTGGACAGGCGCAATCGCTGATCAAGAGGTGGTCGAATGTGCGAAGTGAAAAGCATCCTGCTCGCCGGGGTCGGAGGGCAGGGAACGATTCTGGTCAGCAAAATCCTCTCCTCCGGACTGCTGGCGGCGGGATACGACGTCAAGATGTCCGAAGTCCATGGCATGTCACAGCGCGGCGGCAGCGTGACGACCCAGGTGCGTTTCGGCGGCAAGGTGTATTCGCCCATCATTGATAAAGGTCAGGCCGACATCCTGGTTTCATTCGAGGCCATGGAAGCCCTGCGCTGGTTAGGCTGCCTGCGCGTCGGCGGCAAGATCGTGGTGAACGACCACTGCATCCCGACGGCCACCACCGCCCTCGGCAAGCAGACCTACCCCTCCGGGGTGGTGCAAACGCTCGCGGACAAAGTCGGCGCCAAAGTCGTCGATGCGACACGGATTGCCACACAACTGGGCAATCCGCGCGCCATGAACATCGTGCTCTTCGGTGCCCTGGTCAAGGCCATGGACCTGCTGACGATTGACTGGCCGGGCGAACTCGCCAAGCACGTCAAACCCGCCTTGCTTGATATCAACCTGCAGGCACTTGAGGCCGGCATCGCACAATAAAACAAACACAGCAGAACAAAGGGAGAATCACCCCATGGGCAATACAAGGTCATGCATCCTGGCCATCAACCCCGGCTCGACATCCACGAAAATCGCGCTCTTTGAAAACGACGAAGAACGGTTCAGGACAAACATCGAACACCCGGCAGAGGAAATTGCCAAGTACCCGACAATCGGCGCGCAATACGAAATGCGCAAATCGGCCGTGCTGCAAGCACTGACCGAGGCAGGCCACTCCCTCGACAGCCTGTCGGCAATCGCTGCACGCGGCGCCTGTCTCCCCCCCCTGCAGGGAGGCGCTTACCGGATCAACCAAGCCATGGTCGATCTGATCCGCAACCGGCCACTGATAGAACACGCCTCCAATGTCTCCCCGCTGATCGCCTATGAACTCGGCGAAAAACAGGGCATCCCCTCCTTCATCTATGACGCGATCAGCGTCGACGAACTCGATGATCTGGCCCGAGTCACCGGCTTGCCGGATCTGCCCCGGGCCAGCATCTCGCATGCGCTCAATATGCGCGCCATGGCACGCAAGGCCGCCGCATTGGCGCAGCGCGATTACGACGCGATGAACATCATCGTCACGCACCTGGGTGGTGGCATTACATCGAGCATTCACTCAGGTGGGCGCATGATCGACATCGTCTCGGATGACGAGGGCACGTTTTCGCCGGAGCGCGCCGGCAAGGCCCCCAGCGTGCGACTCGTCGACCTGTGTTTCTCCGGCCAATTCGACCACGCGACGATGCGCAAGAAAGTTCGCGGCAAGGGCGGCCTGCTGGCCCATACCGGAACCAGCAGCGCCGTGGAAATTGAACGCCGCATCGCCGCCGGCGATCAGGCCGCGGCACGCATCTACGAAGCCATGGCGTACCAGATCGCCAAGGATATCGGCAGCCTGGCCACCGTTTGCCACGGCAAGGTCGACGTGATCGTTCTCACCGGCGGCATCGCCCATTCAACCCTGCTCACCAACTGGATCGCCGAGCGCGTCGCTTTCATCGCCCCGGTTCGCCTCCTGGCCGGTGAAAACGAACTCGAATCACTGGCACTGGGTGTCGCACGCGTCCTGCGCGGCGAAGAACCGGCGCACGAATTCGAATTCGTTTAGCCACACCAAGCCAGGCAACTTAGACACATATCGAAAGGGCCGACCATGAACATGCCGAACTCGTTCAGTGTGATTTATGACTCGAGACTGCCACCATGCAACGCACAGTGCCCCTCCGGACACGACATCCAGGGCTGGCTCGCACAGGCGGCACAGGGCGAATACCGCCGAGCATGGGAAATCATGATGGACAACAACCCATTGCCGGCAACGATGGGCCGGGTGTGCTACCACACCTGTGAAGGGGCGTGTAATCGAAAGGAATTCGATCAGGCGGTAAACATCCACGCCCTGGAACGCTTTATCGGCGACTTGGCTCTCAAGGAAGGCTGGCAGGTCACGCCGGCGGCCGCGAGCGGGAAAAAAATCCTGGTGGTCGGCGCCGGCCCGGGCGGACTCTCAGCGGCATATCATCTGGCCCGGCTCGGCCATTCGGTGACCATCGCCGAGGCCGGGCCACGTGCTGGCGGGATGATGGCTTTTGGCATTCCATCCTACCGACTGCCCCGCAACATCCTGGACGGTGAGATTAAGCGCATCGTCAATCTGGGGGTAACCATCCAGCTCGACACCCGGGTCGACGACATCCCCGCGGCCATCGAGGCCGGTGGCTATGATGCTTGCTTCGCCGCGGTGGGCGCACATCTCGCCAAACGGGTTGACCTGAGCACGGTCGACCACACGATTGCGGTTATCGATGCCGTCGCTTTCCTGCGCGCCATGGAAACCAATCCGGAACAGAAAAAGCCGGGGCGCAAGGTCGTCGTCTATGGCGGTGGCAACACGGCCATCGATGTGGCACGCACGGTGCTCCGCCTTGGCGCCGAGGAAGTGCGCATCGTGTACCGCCGCAATCGGGCCAGAATGCCCGCGCATCGATTTGAAGTAGAGGAAGCGCTCGAAGAAGGCGTGATCCTCAGCGATCTGCGCACGATCAAGCACCTGGGCCACGGCCAGATCTGCCTCGAAACCATGGCAATCGCCGGCGACGGATCGCTGCAAGGCACCGGAGCCACCGAAAGCATCGCGGCGGACAGCCTGATTCTTGCTCTCGGACAGGATGTTGATACCGCCCTCTTCCACGCCGTCCCGGGCATCCAGATCGCCAAGGACGGTGCCATCATCGTAGGGGCGGACTTCCAGACCGGCCATGCCGGGGTATTCGCCGGCGGCGACATGATTTCTGCCGAACGCACGGTGACCGTGGCGATCGGTCACGGCAAGAAAGCGGCGCGCCACATCGACGCCTGGTTGCGCGGCGCGACGCAAGCGAACACGCCGAAAAAAGACCTGGCTGGTTTCGACCGCATCAACCCAATGTTCTACCCACGCTCATCGCCGGTCAGCGAACCACGCATCTCGCTTGAGGCACGCCAGACCAGTTTTGCCGAAGTGGTTGGCAATCTCACGGTGCGCGCGGTACTCAAGGAAGCCAAGCGCTGCCTGTCCTGCGGCAACTGCCTGCATTGCGACGACTGCCTCAACCTGTGCCCGGACAAGGCCATCCGTAAAACAGCAGATGGAGGCTACGCTGTCGACCCGACGATGTGCCGCCACTGCGGTCTATGCATCGCACAGTGCCCCTGCGGCATGATCCACATGGGGGCAACCATCGCCTGAGCAAACGCTGAATAAATGGCTACACAGGCCGGAGCGAATATCAGCCACGTTGTCCGGGGCCCACTCCCGCCCCTGCCGCGGACCAGCGTCACACGGCAGGACTTATCGGCACTGGCTTAACGGTTGCCGGCAAGGCAGGCCAGGGCCACCGAACTGACCTTCGCCGCCGCATTGTCTGCCCGCGAGACCAGAACGATCGGGTGGGTCGCCCCAAGGATCACCCCGGCCATCCGCGCGCCGGCATAACGCATGAGCGCCTTGGTTGCGATGTTCCCGGCTTCGATCGACGGGAAGAGAAACAGATCGGTTTCCCCGGCGATCCGGCTCGCGATTTTTTTGTGATCCGCCGCTTCGCGGCTGGTGGCCACATCAAAGGCGATGGGCCCCTCGATCACCGTTCCCGGAAATTCGCCATTTTCCCAGGCGTCCATCAGCGCTTTGGCATCGGTCGTGGCCACGACTTTGGGGCTG
>CAZHFS010000224.1:0-5232 GCA_964531885.1 uncultured Propionivibrio sp. | reverse complement strand
ACTGGCGTTCGCAATTCGTGAGCAAGGTCCGAGGAAAAATCCGACAACCGCTGAAAGGATTCTTCCAAGCGCGAAAGCATGCCATTCAGGGTGTCGGCCAGATCGGCCAATTCGAGGGGGATGGACTCTACCGGCAGGCGAGTATGTAAGTGGTTGGCGGTGATTTCGGCGGCCCTGAGCTTGATGGCCTGTAGCGGCAACAAACCTCGCCGGACAACAAACCAGCCCAACAGCCCCATGGCCAGGGTCGCCAACGCCATGAACACCCACAGCGTTCCACGAAACGAACTCATGAAGTGCTCATGATGGGTGATGTCGGTGGCGATTGCTACGGTTAAATTGTCGCCGCCATCAGCGCCAAGCTTGACCATCGAGGAAATTCCTCGCCACGGCAGGCCGTCGTTGCTGGTCCATTTGACAGGACGCTCATTCCTTGGTGTCGAGCGGGGAGCCAGAAGATCCTGAGGAAAAGCCATGGATTCGTTGGCATAGAGGGTCTCTCCATTCTGATGAAAGACGGCAACGATCAGACCATGGTGCCCTGTCAGTGCATCGTCCAGTCGCTGGGTCAGCGTTTCTTTGGGTTGGCTGCCCGGGTTCCGTTCCAGGATATGCTTTGCCAATTGCATTTTCCCGTTCAGCACCTCCATATCCTGTTCCTCGAAGTGGCGCTCGACAGAATTGCCAATGAGCAAGCCGAGCAGAAACAGTACGAAGGCCGAGGCCAGCGCGAATAGCAGGGTTAGCCGGAGTGTCAGCGAGGGGCCGCGGGTCGGGGTCAATCGATTACCTCCAGGACATAGCCCATGCCGCGCACGGTGCGGATAAGTTTCGGCTCGAAACCATCATCAATTTTTACACGTAGACGTTTGATCGCTACCTCAATGACGTTCGTGTCACTATCGAAATTCATATCCCAGACCTGAGAGGCGATCAGCGAGCGTGGCAGAACTTCACCTTGGCGGCGCAGCAACAGTTCGAGCAAAGCGAATTCCTTGGCAGTCAGATCGATGCGTTTGCCCGCCCGATTGACCCGGCGCCGCAGAAGGTCGAGTTCCAGGTCAGATGCACGCAGGAGCTCGGATTCCTTGGCCTTGCCACCTCGCCGCAACAGGGTCCGGACCCGCGCCAGCAATTCGGAAAAGGCAAAAGGTTTGACCAAGTAGTCATCGGCCCCCAACTCCAGCCCCTTGACCCGGTCCTCGACTTGATCGCGGGCGGTCAGAAACAGTACCGGCATATCCTTGCCGGCCCGGCGAATGCCTTGCAGCACTTGCCAGCCGTCAATACCTGGCAGCATGACGTCGAGGATCGCCAGATCGTAGGCCTCGGTCAGTGCCAGATGCAGCCCATCGAGACCGTTGGCGGTCAGATCGACGACGAAACCCGCCTCGATCAACCCCTGTTTGAGGTAGGTGCCGGTTTTGGTTTCGTCTTCCACCACAAGAATTTTCATTGTTCTCTCCACCAATCATTGGCTATTGATGGCGCATTTTCCGTCGCTTTTAAAGGCCAATTGCCTAGATTACGAAAATGTAATCCGCAAGTCAGCAAGATGTTGGTTTGGCGAAAGCATGATGTCGATCATCGGGGCAAAAGACTCCGCATATTCCCAATGGAGGCATCATGAAAATCATGGCGTTAACGGTCGCGCTCGCCGCGACACCCGCCTGGGCCGATTCCCATCCGCCCAAGGAACCGATACCCGAAACATCCTACCAATCGGCTTTCGCGGATTACAAACCGTTCCAGGATGAGACGCTGCATGACTGGCGTCAGGTCAATGGCGAGATGGGTCGCCTGCGCGGACACATCGGGCATCTTGAAACCGGCCAAGCGGCTGGAGAGCCAGCCCATGAGCACGGAAACCCTGCTGAACGCACCCCACAGGCGACCGGAGATAAGCCATGACGTCCGCTCTCTCTTTGTTGCCGATGCGTCGCGGAAAACTGCTTGTCGCCACCGTCGGAATTCTCGGTTTGGCCGGTTGTGCCACGTTTTCGGACGATGGCGGATTCGGCCGTGTCGAGCAAACGACCCGCGAGCGTCTGGACAAGGACGTCCAATGGGCGCGCAGCGATGCGGAGCGCTCGACACTGCAGGCCCGGGTCGGCGAACTGCTCGCCAATCCGCTAACGGCGGATGACGCGATTCAGCTTGCGCTCTACAACAATCGCGGCTTGCAGGCGGCGTTTTTCGACCTGGGGATCGGCGAGGCCGAACTGGTACAGGCGGGACGCTTGCCCAATCCTCATTTCTCGATGTTGCGTGCCAGCAAACCTGAGAACGGCATCCGTGAATACAAGATTGAACAGGCGCTGACCTTCAACATCTTCGCCCTGATCACCATGCCGCTGGCGGTCGAGGTGGAGAAACGCAAATTCGCCCAGGCGCAGCAACTGGCGGTGATCGATGTGGCCCGCCTGGCCGCTGAGGCCCGCCAAGCTTATTACACGGCGCTGGCTGCCGAGGAGTCCGTGCGTTACCTGCGTAAAGTCAGGCAGGCCGCCGAGGCAGGTGCCGAACTGGCCCGGCGCATGGCGTTGGTGGGCAATTTCAGCAAACTGCGCCAGACTCGCGAGCAAGCGTTCTATGCCGATGCGGCTTTGAACCTGGCCAGATCGGAGCAGTCGGCAATCGCGGCACGCGAACGCCTTGCTCGCGTGCTGGGCCTGCCTGATCGCAATGCCATTCGCTTGCCCGAACGACTCCCCGATTTGCCCAAGACGGTCGACGAGTTGCCGGGTGTCGAGCAGGCGGCGCTCGACCAACGCCTCGATCTGCAGGCAATCCGCCTCGAAACCGAGGCGCTGGCGAAGAATCTTGGCCTGTCCAAGGCGACCCGTTTCATCAACGTTCTCGAAGTCGGCCCGGCCCGGGTGCTCGAAGGCGCACGCGACAGCGGCTACAAGAAAGGCTACGAAATCAGCTTCGAATTGCCGATTTTCGATTGGGGTGGTTCCAAGGTGGCCAAGGCTGAATCGATTTACATGCAGGCGGTGGAGCGTGCCGGCGAATCGGCAATCAATGCCCGCTCGGAGGTTCGTGAGGCCTATCACGCCTACCGAACCAATTACGACATTGCCCGCCATTACCGTGACGAGGTGGTCCCCCTCAACAAGCGGATTTCGGACGAGAACATGCTCCGCTACAACGGCATGCTGATTGGCGTTTTCGACTTGCTCGCTGATGCCCGGACGCAGATCGGTAGCGTCAACAGCTATATCGAAACCTTGCGCGATTTCTGGATCGCTCGCGGTGATTTGGAAATGGCGATGATCGGCAAGCCGTCTTTGAATGCTTCGGCCCGAGCCACCATTGCGGCCACCGGCCGCGCCGACCATTAAGGGGACATCCATCATGACCACACGTCGCGATTTTTTCAAAAACCTTGGCATGGCTGGCGGTGCCGTGGCGGCTGCCTCTGTCAGTTCCGTCGCGCTTGCCGCGTTGCCCGAACTGGTGTCCATGGACAACCCGGACACGGCATCTCCACTGACTCCGCCCAACGGACGTCCCTACAATCCGGTCGTCACCCTTAACGGCTGGACTCTGCCTTGGCGCATGAACAACGGCGTCAAGGAGTTTCATTTGGTTGCAGAACCGGTTGTCCGCGAAATCGCTCCCGGCATGAAGGCTCACCTGTGGGGTTACAACGGACAAAGCCCCGGCCCGACCATCGAGGTGGTCGAGGGCGACCGGGTACGTATCTTTGTGACCAACCGGCTGCCGGAGCACACAACCATTCACTGGCACGGCCAGCGCTTGCCCAGCGGCATGGATGGCGTGGGCGGTCTCAACCAAAAGCAGATTCCGGTCGGCAAGACCTTCGTCTACGAGTTCGTCGCGCGTCGCCCCGGCACTTTCATGTATCACCCGCACGCTGACGAGATGACGCAGATGGCGATGGGCATGATGGGATTCTGGGTGACCCACCCGAAAGAGCGCCACCCGCTTATCGAAACTGTCGACCGCGACTTCTGCTTCCTGTTGAATGCCTACGATATCGACCCCGGCAGCTACACGCCCAAGGTCAACACGATGCTCGATTTCAACCTCTGGACCTGGAATAGCAGGTCATTCCCCGGGATCGACTCGCTCAACGTCCGCAAGGGAGACAAGGTCCGCATCCGGATCGGCAATCTGACCATGACCAATCATCCCATGCACCTGCACGGACACGAATTTGTCGTCAGTGGCACCGATGGCGGTCCGACGCCAATCGGCTCGCGTTGGCCCGAGGTGACCACCGACGTGGCGGTCGGCCAGATGCGGCAGCTTGATTTTCTCGCTGACGAAGAAGGCGACTGGGCTTTCCATTGCCACAAAAGTCATCACACGATGAACGCCATGGGGCACGACGTGCCGACCATGATTGGCGTTGATCACCGAGGCGTCGTCAAGCAGATCACGGACTTGATACCCGACTACATGGTGATGGGGGAACGCGGGATGGCCGACATGGGCGAGATGGAAATGCCCATCCCCGACAACACGCTGCCGATGATGACCGGCCAAGGCCCTTATGGTGCGGTTGAAATGGGGGGCATGTTCTCCGTCCTCAAGGTCCGTCGCGACCAGAAACCAGGCGACTATCGCGATCCGGGATGGTACAAACAGCCAAAAAACACCCAAGCCTATGAATGGACCGGACCGGTGGCGGCCGCAACCCGCAGCCACGATGCCGGCAAGGGCGCGATGCGCCCAGCGGGCAAAGCGCAATCCCAGGAGGTCGTGGTCAGGAAGCCTGGCAGCCACGGCCAACACTGAAATCACACCCATATCGCAGGAGATTTATCATGAACAAACTACTCTTGGGCGCTCTGGCTACCATCGGCTTGGGCGCGGCAACGGCTGGGATCGTCGTCGTGGCCGGCGTCGTCGATGTCGGTGCCGACACCCCCCACAGTTCATTCACCTACCAGGCGCTGACGTTTGCCCGCGAAAGGGCCATTGCCAGCCGTACGGGTGAAATCCAGATCCCGGCTGATCTTGCCGATCCCGAGCGCGTGCGACGCGGGGCCGGCAACTATGCTGCAATGTGCGTCAATTGCCATTTGTCTCCGGAAGCGCCAGATTCGGAGATTCGCAAGGGGTTGTATCCGACTCCCCCCAATCTTTCCGAAAAACCGGCGGCGCAATCGTCACGTGACGCTGCCCGCGATTTCTGGATCATCAAGCACGGCATCAAGGCTTCCGGTATGCCGGCCTGGTCGAAGGGCGGCATGGAGG
>CAZHFS010000223.1:0-5245 GCA_964531885.1 uncultured Propionivibrio sp. | reverse complement strand
ATGGCGATGTCCTTCGACGCCTGCTCACGCTTGGTCCAGTGCTCGATGTAGTAGGGGATCGTTTCCTTGACGGCGTCGCGGATGATCTGTTGCTCTTCCTTGGTCAGGCGGTCCCAGACCTTCTTCGAGAACACCAGGACTTCCGGGGCCATCACGTGCTGCGTCTCACTGAACACCGGGGCGGCTTCGTAATGCTTGACCGACTCGTACGACGGGTAGTTGTTCTCGGCGGCGTCAACGAGGCCGGTCTTGAGTGCCGTGTAAACCTCGGCCCAGGGGATCGGGGTCGGGTTGGCGCCGATGGCCTGGATGATGCTCACCCACAGGTCGGATTGCTGCACGCGGATCTTCATGCCCTTGACGTCGGCGAGGTTGCGCACCGGCTTCTTGGCGTAGATCGAACGGGCGCCCGATTCCCACAGCGCGAGGCCGACGAAACCGGCCTTGTCGAAAGCGGCCAGGATCTGGTCGCCCTGCGGGCCGTTCATGGTCTTGCGGAAGTGGTTGATGTCACGGAACAGGAAGGGGAAGGACGGAACCATGGCTTCCGGCACGATGCTGTGGAAGGCCGCGGTATTGACGCGCACCATGTCGAGCGCGCCGATCTTGACTTGCTCGATGGTGTCTTTTTCCGAACCCAGGGCGCTGTTGCCGAAGACCTTGACGTTGTATTTGCCGTTCGTCTTCTGGCTCACGATCTCGCCGATCTTCTTCACCGTCATCACGGTGGGGTAGTCGAGCGGATGAACGTCGGCCGAGCGGAAATCACGGGCATTGGCGGTGCCGGTGGCGATGACAGAAGCCAGAAGGGCTCCGAGGATCGTTTTCAGCTTCAACTGCATGATTACCTCCTTGTGGGGTTTATACAGGGCAAGCGGGGGCGAAACCGGTGTGGTTAATGCGACGCACTCGCCTGACAAGGGCAATATACGCCAAGCTGAAATCCTGTTCAAGGATTTTTGAAACATTATTTCATTTTAATCTTGTGGGCGAGTTTCACGGCTTTTTCCTGCACATAAATGCCGGATCGGCGGCGTCAGGCTTTCAGTGCGGCGTGCAGGCGGTCCAGGATGCGCAGGGTGCGCAGCGATTCGTCGGGGCGCACCTTGGGCGTCTGGTTTTCGCGAATGGCGGCAGAAAAATCAAGGATTTCGGCCGCGTAGCGGTCCGAGGCCGGGACCGGGATGCGCTCGCTGCCCGCCTTGGTCTGCAGAATGATTTCTCCGGCATCATCAAGGAAGGTGTCAGGAATGAGCAGGGCGCCAGTGGTGCCGATGATTTCGCTGTGCATGCGGCCAAAGGCATTGAAGCCACAATGCAGGCTGGCGATCGCGCCACTTTCGTAGCGCAGGAGGGCGGAGAGATTGTTGTCGATGCCGTGCACGCGCGTGCAGGTGGCCTGGACGTCGATCGGATCGGCAGGCAGGGCCAGGCCAATCAGGCTGAGCGGGTAAACGCCGACGTCATAGAGCGCGCCGCCACCGAGATCAGGGTTTTCTTTGATGGTGTTGGCTCGGTCGAGAAAGAAGCGGAAGGTCGAATTGATGCTGCGGATCTCGCCCAGCGTGTCGTTCTCAAGAATTCGCTCGACGGTCTGCAGCCGCGCCGTGTAGCGATACATGAAGGCTTCCATGAGCAGGCGGTCGTTTGCGCGTGCTGCGGCGAACATGCGTTCCCCTTGCGCGGCATCAAGCGCCAGTGGTTTTTCGCACAGGACGTGCTTGCCGCATTGCAGCGCGCGGATCGCCCACTCGCAGTGCAGTGCATTGGGAAGGGGGATGTAGACCGCGTCAATGTCGGGGGCGGCGAGCAACGCCTCGTAACTGTCATGGGCAGTGAATCCCGAACCAAACAGCTGGCGAAATTCTTCCAGCTTGGCCGGGTCGCGCGAGGCGACGCCTTGCAAGACGGCATCAGCGCAACGTTGCAGGGCCGGGATAAAATGCAGGCGAGCGATACGGGCGCATCCGAGGATGCCCCAGCGGATGGTGCGGTTCATGGTGGTCTCCGGGCTTATCTGGTGCTTATACTGAAAACGATTGAACCACGAAGATCACGAAGGAAAGGCGCTGAAAGATGCGTGGCCAGCCAACCCCTGGTCGAAAGCACGAGCACACGAAATCACGCTTGTCTGCTTTTCTTCGTGTCTTTCGTGTGCGTCGTGGTGAATTGCTTTCGCTTGTCGAACGTGCGCCAGGCTCACTCGGCGCGCTGGATGAGTTCGATCTTGTAGCCGTCGGGGTCTTCGACAAACGCGATGACCGTCGTGCCATGCTTCATCGGACCGGCTTCGCGCACGACCTTGCCTCCCCGCTC
The DNA here is from genome assembly GCA_964531885.1 of uncultured Propionivibrio sp. Taxonomy (GTDB): domain Bacteria; phylum Pseudomonadota; class Gammaproteobacteria; order Burkholderiales; family Rhodocyclaceae; genus Propionivibrio. The sequence continues at coordinate 2,929 of CAZHFS010000223.1, read as the reverse complement.
CTTGATTTTGGCGCAGGCGGCGTAGGCATCCGGAACGCCGAGGGCGATGTGGCCAAAACCGTTGCCGAGCTCGTATGCCTCGGTGTCCCAGTTGTGGGTCAGTTCGATCACGGCGTTATCGCTCTCCTCGCCGTAGCCAACGAAGGCCAGAGTGAACCGCCCTTCGGGGTAGTCGTTGCGGCGCAGGAGGCGCATGCCAAGCACCTCAGTGTAAAAAGACAGGGAACGGTCGAGGTTGCCGACCCGGATCATGGTGTGCAGGATGCGCATGGTTTTGTCCTTGGGGAAAAAATCGATGAGGCGCTCGGGCGAGCGCGCGGCTGAACTGGAAATTCTAGCGTCTTTCGTCTGCCGGAGTCAGCGTTTCCTGCCGGGTTTTGTCCAGCCAGTAGAGCAGGGTGGTGAAGAGCGCGTCGGGATCGACGGGTTTGGCGATATGGTCGTTCATCCCGACATCAAGGCAGCGCTGGCGGTCTTCAGCAAACGCGTTGGCGGTCATGGCCAGAATGAATGGATGCGTTCCTTTGCCGGGCAACTGGCGGACCGCGTAGGTGACTTCCAGGCCGCTCATGCCTGGCATTTGCATGTCCATCAGGACGAGATCGTAGTGTTTGGTGCGGATGCACTCCAGGGCAGCGATGCCGTTATCGACCGTGTCGGTCTTGAGGCCGGCGAGCGCGAGCAACTCGACGGCCACTTCGCGGCTTACCGGGTCGTCTTCGGCGAGCAGGACGGTTTGTCCGCCGAATTCCTCGCGGATGGTTTCTTCCAGTGCTTGTGGTGCTGGCAGGACAAGCGGAAGGGCGGGGGCATCTTCCAGCTTGTCGACCCGCAGAGTTGCCCAAAAGCGACTGCCTTGGCCTGGCTGGCTCTCCACGCCGACATCGCCGTGCATCATTCGCGCCAAGTGGCGGCAAATGACCAGGCCAAGCCCGGTACCCCCATATTTGCGCGTCGTCGAGTCGTCGGCCTGGACGAAGGGGCGGAAAATCCGCGCTTGCTGCTCTTCCGACAGTCCGATGCCCTGATCGCTGACTTCAAGCAAGAGAACCATTGTTTCTGCTTCTTCTTGCTCGATCTTGAGGCTAAGGCAGACTTCGCCCTTTTCAGAGAATTTGATGGCGTTGCTCAGGAGGTTGATCGCGATCTGATTGATGCGCAGGCTGTCACCATGCAGGCGCGCGGGTAAATCCGGGTCAAAGCGGTGGGTCAGGTGCAGTCCTTTGGCTGTTGCCCGCTCCTGCATCATGCTGCAGGCTTTGGTCAGGAGGTCGCGCGGGGAGAAAGGTTCGTCCCGCATTTCCAGCCGACCCGATTCGATCTTGGACAGTTCCAGTACGTCGTTGATGATGCCAAGCAGATGTTTCGCTGCGTCACTGATCTTGCCAAGTTTCGACTGCGCAATGGGATCGGTGTTCTCCCGTTGCAGCAGGTGGGTCAGGCCGATGATGGCATTCATCGGCGTGCGGATTTCGTGGCTGATGTTGGCGAGGAAGCTCGATTTCGCCCGGTTGGCAGCCTCGGCAATTTCCTTGGCCTGGGCCAGTTGCACGGTGCGTTCCGTCACCAACTCCTCGAGGTGGAAACGGTAGCGGGCGAGTTCGTCTTCCGTCTTGCGCCGCTCGGTGATGTCGATGTCAACGCAGAACATTTCCGGCGGGCGTCCGGGAATGGCGACGACGGCATGGCTGGAAATGACGTTGACCAGCTTGCCATCCTTACGCTTCAAGGTGAGTTCGCCGGTCGGGATCGCTCGGCCGGTGGCGAGCATTTCGGCGGCGTTCTCCTGTGCTTCGCGCACCATGCCAGCTGGGATGATGAGATCGGTCAGTTTGCGGCCAAGCGCCTCTTCTGCGGTGTAACCGTAGAGTTTCTCGGACGCCTTGTTCCAGTAGCAGGTGACGAAGTCGGCATCGTATCCCTGTACCGCCACGGAATTGAGCTCCTGGAGCAGGTTGCGGAAGCGCATCTCGCTTTCACGCAAGGCATCGCGCGATATCTTGCGCTCGGTGACGTCGAGGCAGTAAATGATGTTGCCGATGAAGTTTCCGTGGAGGTCAAAGCGGGGGCAGCCGTGGTCGCGGAACCAGCGATAGTTGCCGTCCGGACGGGCGAGGCGATAGTCGGTGGTAAAGCGAACCTGACGTGCCGTGGCCTGCTTGATGATGCCCAGCAGTTCCTGTCGATCTTCCGGATGCACTGCGGTCAGCCAGGCATCGCCGTCGTCGTCGCCTTCGCCGTGCCCGGTGTAGTCGCGCCAGACTTTGTTCACGTAAGTGCAGCGGTGGTTGGCGTCGAGCGAGCGGATCAGCGCCTGGCCTGAGTCGGCGAGGGTGCGGTAGTTTTGTTCGCTTTCCATCAACGCCTGGCGCGCCTGGTGCCGTTCGCGGATCAGCTGGTTCGCTCGCAAGATGGCATAAACGAAAAGAATCAGGCTGACCAGCGTGCCCAGGGTCGCGACCAGGAACGATGCGCGGTCGACCTGGCTGGCGCGCAGGCGCAGGACTTCCGTGGTCTGGTCGTGCTCGCGCGCCAGGTAAGCCAGGTTAATGTTGGTCATGGTGAGAAGTTCATCGCCGCGGCGTATGGCTTGCCACAGCGCGGTCTTCGGCGCGCCCTCGCGGTGTTTTGCAATGGCTTCCTGCGACCAGCCGATGGTTTCGCGCAGGAGGCGGATGAAGGGCACGAACAACCAGGCATCGGTGTGCGCCGCCTTGTATTCCCGGTCGAGCCGGTCGATCCTCAGGCGAGCTTGGTCGGCGACCAGCAGGGCGTCGTTGAGGTAACGCAGGTTGTCTGTCAGCAGATAGCTGAGAATCAGCGCGTGCTGCTGGGAGATCAGTGCCGCGGATTCGGCGCAACTGGCAAAGACCGTTTCGTTGTGCACGATGCTGGTCATGAGCCGCTGGCTTTGCGTTTGCGAACGCAG
>CAZHFS010000222.1:0-5250 GCA_964531885.1 uncultured Propionivibrio sp. | reverse complement strand
CCCGAAGGATTGCGTAACAGAAAACCGTCATGGATCAAGGACGCCGCCAGGCGCAGGATAGTGCTCTTGTAGTACCCCGTTCGGCGCGTCAGCTCGGCCAGCGACAGTTCTTCGCCAGCGAGCCGGAAAGCCTTGAGGATGGCCAACGCCCGTTCCACGGCCTCGACCCGCCCTGCGCTAACCGTTGCACTGTCTTTCATATCCTTTGGTCTCCAAGCCTGCATCGAATGCGTTCTATTGTACAGAACGATTCGATCAAAAACAGCCCTTGACAACCCGATAAAACCCTCCTAATGTTCTGCGCAGCGCAACATGCGTTGTACACAACAGAACATTAGGAGGTTTCATGCTGCCTTTATCCGGAGTCCGTATCCTCGACCTGACCAACGTGCTCGCCGGCCCATTCTGCGGTTACCAGCTTGCGCGCCTGGGCGCCGAGGTCATCAAAATCGAAAACCCGAAAGGCGGCGATCTGGCGCGCCGGCTGGGCGCTGATGTTGAAATGGCACGTCGCGAAATGGGGCTCTCGTTTCTCGCCGTCAATGCCGACAAACAGTCGATCGCGCTCGATCTTAAGGATCCGCGCGGCAAAGCCATCTTTCTTGACCTCGTCGCCCAGTCCGATGTCGTCCTCGAAAATTTCCGCCCCGGGGTCATGGAACGTCTGGGCCTGGGTTACGAAACGCTCAGCGCACGCAACCCGCGCATCATCTACTGCGCCATTTCCGGCTTCGGGCAGACCGGCCCGTGGCGTGACCGGCCCGCGTACGACCAGATCGTGCAGGGGCTTTCCGGCGCGATGAGCGTCACCGGCGACCAGGACTCCGCTCCCCTGCGCACCGGCTACCCGATCTGCGACACCGTCGGCGGGCTGACCGCTGCCTTCGCCGTTTGCGCCGCGCTGGTCGAACAGCGGACCACCGGCAAAGGCCGGCAGATCGACGTCTCGCTGCTCGAATCGACGCTCGCCACCATGGGCTGGGTGGTCTCCAATTACCTCAACGCAGGCGTCGAACCGCAGCCGATGGGCAACGAGAACTTCACCGCAGCCCCCTCGGGTACATTCCGCACCGGCAATGGCCTGCTCAACATCTCGGCCAACGAACAGAAGCAGTTCGAGACCCTGTGCGACCTGATCGAACTGCCCGAACTCAAGTCCGACGCGCGCTTTGCCGAACGCCAGGCACGCAAGCAACACCGAACCGCGCTGCGAGAGCGTATCGAAAGCGCGCTGATCAACCGTAGCGCCGCCGACTGGGAGTCCCTGTTCAACAGCCGCGGCGTTCCGGCCGGGCAGGTACTCAGCGTGCCGCAAATCCTCGCCGATGCCCAGATCGAGGCCCGTGGCTTCGTCGAATCTCTGGCAGGCACGACGTCCAGCGGCGACGCCATGCGCATCACCCGTCCCGGTTTCAGGCTTGAAGAAAACTTCCCCCAACCGGCCACGCCACCCTCCCTGGGACAAAACACCCGCGGATGGCTCCTGATTCTCGGGCTCCAGCCCGCCGAGATCGACAAACTCGCCGCCGATGGCGTCATTGCCCTTGGCAAAACCACCTCCACGGAGACCGCGTGATGACCGAAAGCAAAAAATCCCCCCTGAGCGCCGAGGAAAAACTCGAACTGGCGCGCAACTGGTGGTCGACCTCGATCATCGACATGAAACCCGGGGTCATCCGCATGCGTGGCTACGCCATCGAGGACCTGATCGGCGCGATCAGTTTCCCGCAAATGATCTGGCTGATGCTGCGCGGCGATCTGCCTAACCCCGGCCAGGCCCGCCTGCTCGAAGCGGCCCTGGTATCGGCCGTCGACCATGGCCCGCAAGCGCCGTCGATCGCCATCGCGCGCATGTCGGTGACCTGCGGCCTGCCTCTGAATGGGGCCATGGCCTCGGCAATCAACGTGCTCGACGACGTGCACGGCGGTGCCGGAGAACAGTGCATGCAACTCTACGCCCGTGTCGCAGCCCGCCTCGAAGTTGGCGAGCCCCTTGAGCAGGCGGTCGTCGATACGGTCGATGCCTGGTGCGCCGAATTCGGCAAGATCGTGCCCGGTTTCGGGCACCGCTTCCATCCGGTCGACCCGCGCTCCGGCCGTCTGCTCGCGATGATCGACGAAGCCAGCACGCAGGGCATCGTCAACGGGCGCTACGCCGCCATCGGCCGCGCCATCGAGGCGCTGCTCAGCGCACGCAAGGGCAAGCCGTTGCCGATGAATATCGACGGGGCCACGGCCGCAATCTATGCCGAACTGGGCTTTGCCGCACCGCTCGGGCGCGGCCTGTTCATCCTCTCGCGCTCGGTCGGCATCCTCTCCCATGCCTGGGAACAGACCGAACAGGGTGGCCGCATCAAGGGCCCGATGCCCCCGGCCATCCCCTACCGCTACAACGGCGAAGCCCCCCGCCCTGTGCCGGCCGACGCCACCTCGACCCCGCAATCCGCTGCCTAAAAGGAGCTGCAGATGAGCACCTCAACAACCGCTGCCGTGAGCGAAACCCGCGGCCTCGAGTATTACCGCAAGACGCTCGGCTTGCCACTGGCCATCCTGGCGACAATCATCGTCTGGTACCTGCCGCTGCCAGAAGGCCTGAAACCGGTGGGACTCAAATGCCTGGCATTGTTCTCCGGCATTTTCATCCTCTACCTCACCGAGGCGGTGGCCCTGCCGATCACCAGCCTGGCGGTCGTACCGCTCGCCGTGCTGATGGGCATCGCCTCGCCCAAGGACGCGCTGGATGGCTTCGGCTCGACCTCGGTCTATCTGCTGGTCAGCGCTTTCATCCTGGCCACGGCCATGGTCAAGTCGCGCCTCGCCGAGCGGATGACCTACCACATTGTCAAGCTGGTCGGTTCAAGTGCTTATGGCGTGAGCATCGGCATCGTCCTGGCCAACATCGTGCTGGCCTTCCTCGTGCCCTCCTCGACCGCGCGCACGGCGATCCTGCTGCCCGTCTGCCTCGGCCTCATCGCCTCGTTCAAGGTCGGCCTCAAATCCAACTTTGCCAAGGGGCTACTGCTCACGCTGTGCTTCACCAACGCCACGATGGGCGCCGGCATCCTCACCGCCACACTGCCCAATCCGATCACCGTCGAATTCATCACCAAGGCGGGCGGACCGAGCGTGTCCTACACCCAATGGCTGGCCTTCGGCTTCCCACCCGCCCTGTTCATGACTGTGCTGACCTGGTGGCTGTGCCGCAAGCTGTTCAAGCCGGAAGTCGAGGAAATCCCCGGCGGCCTCACGCACGTGGAAGAAGCACTGGCCAAGCTCGGCGCACTGTCCGGCAACGAAATACGCGCGCTCATCGTTTTTCTGTTTGCGACAACCCTGTGGTGCACCGGTGAATGGACCAAGATCGACGTCACCATCGCCGCGCTGGCCGCAAGCTGCCTGCTTTTCCTGCCGGGCTTCGGCTTCCTGTCCTGGGAGGACGCCAACAAGGGGGTGTCCTGGCAGGTCGTTTTCGTCGCCGGCGGCGGCATCTCGCTCGGCGTACTGATGATGAAGACCGGCGCCGCCAAGTGGCTGGCCATTTCCATCCTCAAGGCCATGGGCGTCGAAGGTCTGGCCATCTTGCTCGTGCTGATCATCATCATGCTCATCATCCAGTACCTGCACATCCTGTTCGTCGGCACCACGGCCATGCTCACCGCGATCATGCCGGTGGTCATCGGCATGGCCGAGCATCTGGGCGTCAATCCGCTGATCTTCGCTCTGCCTGCAGGCATGATCATCGGCGGCTACCCGCTGCTGATGTTCTACAACACCCTGCCCAACATCCTCGTCTATGGCACCGGCGAACTCGACGTGCGCGACTACCCCAAGGTCGGTTTCATCCTGTGCACCGTGGCCGTGCTGCTCTACTCGCTGTGCGCTGCGACCTATTGGCAGTGGCTGGGACTGTTTTAACCGGCTTTCTTCCCTTCATTCTGAGGAACAAAAAATGGATTTTGGATTAAAAGGCAAAACCGCGCTGGTACTCGGCGCGAGTGGCGGTCTGGGTCAGGCAATTGCCGTCGCCCTCGCGGGAGAAGGTGCTCGCGTTGCCGTCGCCGGACGCAACGGGGGCGCACTCGACGCCACCATCAAGGCGGTCGAAGCAGCCGGATCAGTCGCTCTGCCCTTGTACTGGGATCTTGCCGACCTGAGCGCGATCGACAGCCGCATCACGGCAATCGAACAGGAATTCGGCTCGGTCGATATTCTTGTAAACAACACCGGTGGCCCACCACCCTCCACCGCGTCAGGCCAGAGTCCGGAAACCTGGAATAAGCATTTTCAGGCCATGGTGCTCTCGGTGATTGCAGTCACCGACCGGGTCCTGCCTGGCATGCGTGAACAGCAGTGGGGCCGCATCATCACCAGCACCTCATCGGGCGTGGTCGCACCGATCCCCAACCTCGCGATGTCCAACGCCCTCCGGATGTCGCTCGTCGGATGGTCGAAAACACTGGCCCGTGAAGTCGCTCGCGATGGGATCACCGCGAACATCATCCTCCCTGGACGGATCGCCACCGACCGCATCCGCTTCCTCGACGAGAGCAAAGCCAAACGCGAAGGCCGCAAGGTCGAGGAAGTCGCCCGCGAAAGCACGGCAAGCATTCCCTGCGGGCGCTACGGCGACACCGAGGAGTACGGTAGCGTCGTAGCCTTCCTGGCCAGCCGGCAGGCAAGCTATATCACGGGTTCGACGATCCGCGTCGACGGAGGGTTCCTGGCCAACATCTGACCCTGCGCATCTCGCGGAACAAAAAAACGGCCATCGGGAGCCTGCTCACTCACAGTGAGACCTCCCGATTGTCGCGCCGCCTCCTTCGCGCCAAACACAACGCGCCCCCGGTAAGGCAGGCGAAGCAGAGCCTCCCCTGCGACTTGTACGCTGACTAAACGAAAAAAGGAAAGCCTGATGATCACCTTGTCGGCCAATCTCCCTGTTGAACAGCGTGAAGGCGAACGCCTCGGCACCCTCACGCGCTTGCTCGCTACCGAACGCATGCACAACCGCATCCCTCTGTTTGCCCGTGTGCTTTTGAAAGCGGGATCCAGAATTCCACTGCACCAGCATCTCGGCACGTTCGAAGCGTTTTATATCCTGAGCGGCAAGGGCAGAGTGATCGACAATGGAAACGAAGCCACAGTCTCTGCCGGTGATGTTGTTTTTACGGACGATGGAGAAAGCCATGCCATCGAGAATCCAGGACCGGACGACCTTGAGTATGTGGCATTGGTAGTCCTCACGACGCC
>CAZHFS010000221.1:0-5267 GCA_964531885.1 uncultured Propionivibrio sp. | reverse complement strand
ACCGGGAAAAAGCTGAAGCGCAAGGCCGGCTGGAGTCGGTGGCCAACAACACCGCAGCTATTCTTAGCCTGTTGCGTCGTTATCAGGCGCTATCCCAGGTGCATGCTGCTTCGGGCAAGCTGCAGGCCACGCTCGGCATGGAGCCTGAAATCGGCAGTGTGCGCGAACTCTCGCTCGGTGAGCTGACCGACGCGGTAAGACGTTCACTCAAGGAATGGGAAGACGGTCGTCTACCTGTCGTGCCGAGCCCTGAGCCCGGGCCTGAGAAAACCGCCGCGACGGTTGAACCCACGGTAACGTCGGCGCAGGCCGAAGCAGCACCAGAGGCTGCCGTTGCCGCAACAGCGCTTGAAAAAGACCTCGCCGAGAAAACCACTAGCGAAGCGCAGGCGGCAGTCCCCTCCGATCATTCCGTGGCGAAAGCCACCGCCGAGGTTTTGCCCGCACAGGCGGCAGAAACGCCAGTCATAGAAAAACAAGGCGAGGCGACACCTCACGCCACCTTGACGGTGGAGTTGCCCGCACCATCTCCTGCTGCTGAAGGAGCGCCTCATGCCGGGAAGGAGGTGCCAGAAGGTACGCCCGCTGCCGCTGTGGTGGTCGACGAGCCGGTCGTCCGCGTGCTAGGTGCTGACTTTCCAGCAACGAACGAGGGCTGACCGGTGCGGCGTCTGCATACGTATCCGGCGCTGATCCTGGCGGCCTCGGCTTTGCTGGCTTCTGCCGCCGAGCCCGGTCGCCCGGCGGCCCCGGCCGCCTTGATCTCTGCGTCGCCCGGTGCGGGGCCTGCGGTAACCGGGAGCCCTCCACCGGCCGCCAAGCCGGGTGCCGAGCGGCAGGATATACGCGCCCAGCTCTCGCCACAGCGCTACACCACCCTGGCCGCCGAGATCGGGGCCAAGGTCAGCCGTCTGCCGGTGCCCGAGGGGGGAAACTTTAAGGCCGGGCAGGCGCTGATCGCTTTCGACTGTTCCTTGCAGAATGCCCAATACAACAAGGCGCGCGCCGCCCTGAGCGGGGCCGAGAAAACCAACACGGTCAATGCACGGCTTGCAGAGTTGGGATCGATCGGCAAGGCTGAACTTGCCGTCTCCGAATCGGAGGTGGGCAAGAACCGCGCCGAAGTTGCCGCCATGGCCGCGATGCTCTCCAAGTGCAGCGTTTCCGCTCCGTTTGCCGGGCGGGTCAGCGAACAGAAAGTACGCGAGCAGCAATACGTGCAGCCTGGCCAGGCATTACTCGAGATCATCGATGACAGTGTGCTTGAACTTCAATTCATCGCCCCCTCGCGCTGGCTGGCCTGGCTGCGTCCCGGCCATGTTTTCCAGGTGCGCATCGACGAGACCGGTAAATCGTATCCGGCCAAAGTCTTGCGTATCGGCGCCAAGGTTGACCCGGTCAGCCAGTCCGTGAAGCTGGCTTCCGCCATCAACGGCAAATTCCCGGAACTGATTGCTGGCATGAGCGGGACCGTCCTGCTCGTGCCGCCCTCAGGCCAGGGGCAGTAATCTTTTTTTGAGTGAGGTCCGACATGAACCGCATGCTCCCGTCCGCCCAACTGCAACGAGCCGAAAAAACGCAACGGAAATCCCTGCGCAGCAACAGACCGGCGCCGCTGGCCCTGGAAGCGCGCCTGATGTTCGATGGTGCGGCGATCGCCACCGACCGCCCGGTTGCCCAACCCGATGCGGCAGGTGCCGAAACCGGTGTTCAGCCGCTCGACAAGGGGCTGGCCACGGTCGAGACCAACACGCCGCGTGAGGTGGCAGTTGCCCCGGCGAGCGTTGCCACACCGCGCGAAATCGTGTTTGTCGATCCCGGGGTGACGGACTGGCAGCAGTTGCTCAAGGGCAAACCGCAGGACGCCATCGTCATCATGCTCGACCCGGCGCGCGATGGCCTGACGCAGATGGCCGAGGCCTTGAAGGGGCAGAGCGGTATCGACGCCATCCATGTGATCAGCCACGGGAGCGAAGGGCGGCTGATTCTCGGCGGCAAGAGCATTGACCAGGCAGCGCTTGCCGGGCACCAAGGGGATCTGCAGTCTATTGGGCAGGCGCTCAGCACGAACGGCGACATCCTGCTCTACGGCTGCGACATCGCCAAGGGTACTGACGGTGCGGCCTTTATTGATGCGGTGGCGAAAGCAACCAGCGCCGATGTGGCCGCCTCCACCGATGCTACCGGCAGCGCGGCCAAACGAGGGGATTGGAATCTCGAGTATACCGCTGGCCAGATCGATGTGGCGCCGGTCGTTCGTGCTGCCGAGGTGAGTGGATATGGTGGTTTGTTGGCGACGGTGACCATTGATCTCGATCAGAATGACTCGAGCGGAAAGACCGGGTTCGATTACCAGGCGACCTACGATTACCGCGAAGGCGGTTTGCCGGTATGCGATTCGGATGTGTTCATTCAGTTGGCGGGAGGCTTGAGTTGGGAGAATGTTGGTGGCGTTACGATTGGTATCGACAGTCCGAGGCCCGGCGATAAGCTTGATCCGAACTGGAGTTATGACCATCAGCTCGCCACGAGTTTGAGTGCCGACGGGACGGAGGTGCGGTTTTCGAATGGCTGGCGGTATGACTCGCTCACTGACTTTTACGATTCGATCAAACAGGTCCGGCTCCTGCTGAATACTGCGGATCATTCCGACCGGACGATCGTGTTCACGATCTGGGAAAGCGGATGGTCCGGTTTAAGGGAGTCGAAGGCATACGCAACGATCAAAGTGCCGGTCAACACAGCTGCCAGCATTGCGGCCAATCCCGGTGGTGATTACAGCGTCACGGAGGCGGGGGCTGCGGGGGCGGGCGATCCGGTAGCCGGTGGAAAACTGACGGTCAGTGAGCCGGATGCCGGGCAGCCCGGCTTCAGGGTGCCGGCCAATTTGAATGGTAGTTACGGGACGTTTACCTTCAATGCCAGCACCGGTGCGTGGGGCTACAGCCTCGACAGCGGAAAATCCGATGTGCTGAAAGCTGGGCAGACGGTTACCGATAGCCTCACGGTAAAGAGTTATGACGGGACGGCCAGCCACACCATCACGGTTAATATCTTAGGTAGCAATGATGCCCCGAAAATCACCTCAGGCATAAACTCCTCTGTGCCCGAAAACTCGCCGACGAGCACGGTAGTGTATCAGGCGACGGCGACGGATCCGGATGCAGGGGATACGGTGACGTGGAGTCTCTCGGGCACTGACGCCGCCAAGTTCAACATTGCGGCGGACGGCAAGGTGACGCTGAAGGCCTCGGCAGATTTTGAAACGCAAAAGAACTACAGTTTCGAGGTCGTGGCCAAGGACAAGGCCGGGCAGGTAAGCAGCCAGGCAGTGACGCTTGCCGTGAGCAATGTCAATGAGGCTCCGACGGCGAACAACGACACGGCCACGGCAGTCGAGGCGGGCGGGAGATACAACTCTACGCCGGGATCGGACCCAACCGGTAACGTGCTGACCAACGACACCGATGTGGATGCGGGCGACAGCAAGACGGTGGTCAAACTCGGGAATGCGGACCTCGGCAGCAAAGGGAAGGCTACGTTGCAAGGCCAGTACGGAACGCTGACGCTCAAGGCCGATGGTTCGTATACCTATGTTGTGGATAACACGAATCGCACGGTACAGGCACTGCGCTCCAGCACGGACCGCGTGAGCGAAGACTTTGCTTACACGATGCAGGACGCCGCCGGGATCACGGCAGCGGCCAAACTGACGGTGACCATCGAGGGCCGCAACGATACGCCGTTCCCGCCGGCATTCCTGACGGATATCGAATACACCGATACGAGTGGCGACGATAGCTTTTCCACCAAGAGTGCCTCGATTTACGCGGATACGTTTGGCGAGAATGACATCGCATCGTACGCCATCGCGGGGGCATCGAGCGACACGAGCCTCTCGGGGTTTAACCTGTCGAAGGCGGGAACCTACGGTACGCTTTTCCTTAACAGCACGACGGGTGCCTACCGTTATGTGCCGAGCGATGCGGCGATCGAAGGGCTGAAGAGCAAAGCCAGCGAGACCTTTACCCTGACGGTGACGGATCAGGGTGGGTTGAGCGACAGCACCTCGTTGACGGTCACTGTTTTCGGCGCTAACGATAGCGCGACGATCAGCGGTACTGCGACGGGTGATGTCAAGGAAGACAGTACATCGACGACAGGTGGCACCTTGACCGTTGCCGACCGTGATACGGCGGAGAAGGTCTTCCAGAAGCCGGCGAACCTCGTTGGCGCCTACGGCACCTTCACCTTCAATACCAGCACCGGCGTCTGGGGCTACACGCTCAATAACGCTGCGGACCCCGTGCAGGCGCTGAAAAATGGGGAGAGCGTCACCGATAACCTCACCGTCAAGAGCGCCGACGGCACGGCCAGCCAGACGATTCGTGTCACCCTTCAGGGAACCGACGACGCCCCGGTGCTGACAGCACCGCCGACGATTACCTACACCGATACCGCGGCGGATGACACCTTCTCGGTGACGAACGGTACGCTGAGTGCGAGCGACAAGGATGCCGGCGACAGCAAGACTTTTGCCATCACCGGGGCGGCGAGTGACAGCAGCCTCTCGGGGTTCGATCAATCGCTGACCGGCAACTATGGCAAGCTGTACCTCAACAGCACGAAGGGTGCCTATCGCTACGTACCGAACGATACGGCGATCGAAGGGTTGAAGAACAATGTCAGCGAGACCTTTACCCTGAAGGTTTCCGATGGCAGCGGCGCGAGCGACAGCAAGGTGCTGACAGTGAGTATCCGCGGTGCCAACGATAGCGCGACGATCAGCGGCACGACGATAGGCAGTGTTGAGGAAGACGGCACCCTGACGGCTGGCGGTAGGTTAACCGTGGCCGATCGCGATACGGCGGATACCGGCTTCCAGACGCCGACGAACCTCGCCGGTACCTATGGCACCTTCACCTTCAATAACAGCACTGGCGTCTGGGGCTACTCGCTCAATAACGACTCGGGCAAGGTTCAGGCGCTCAGGAGCGGTGAGAGTGTGACCGATACACTCACCGTCAAGAGCGCAGACGGCACGCAGAAATTGATCACGGTCAGCATCGACGGAACGAACGACCAGGCCGTCATCAGTGGAAACGCCAGCGGCTCGGTGACCGAGGATGTTAACGTCAGCTGGCTTGGCAATCTGGTGACGACGGGCAAACTGAGTGTCGCCGACCCCGATGCCGGGCAGAGCGAGTTCAGAACCTCGGTCACGGCGCAGTCCGGCGCTTGGGGTAGTCTGGATATCGATCACAACA
>CAZHFS010000220.1:0-5297 GCA_964531885.1 uncultured Propionivibrio sp. | reverse complement strand
AGGCCACCGACGCGGCATCGCCCGACCCACTCAGCACACCCAGGATGAACGGACCGAAGGCCGAACTGATCTTGGCCGCTTCCGGGTGCGTGGTCATCATTTCGGTCATCGCCGTGATCAGGCCGACGGCCTTGAGGCCCGAGACGAACACCAGGGCGCAGATGATGATGCCGAACACGTGCCCCCAGGCATCGCCGGCGCCGTGCCAGAATTCCTTGGAGATCTTCTGCGGGCTGGTGCGGGTGACGATGAAGGCACAGATCACACCGATGATCATCGCGTGCGAGATAGCCAGTTGCTTGAACGCCGGAACGACCCCGAAGTTGCCGAGGATGAGCAACACCAGCGGTACCAGCGGTACCAGCGCCATGATCGGGTTGATCTTGAAGTCCTCGGGGATCTTGCGTTCATGCGGGATCACATAGCCGGTGTTTTCCTTGCGCAGGTAAGCCACGATCATCAGCGAGAAGGCGCCGATGATGCCCGAGGCGAGCATGGCGTAGAAGTGGTTGGCCGCGACAGCCATGTTGGTCGTCTTGGCCACTTCGGCCACCAGCGCCACCTGGGCGTAACCGGGGTTGAAGATCGCACCGTAGGTGCCGGCGTAGATCGCTGCCGCAGCCACCGCCGGGTGCACGCCGGCCGAGAGCATGATCGGGATCAGGATCGAGCCGACTGCCGCCGAGCAACCGGCCGAGCTGGTGATTGAGGTGTTGATGAAGAAGGTTGCCAGCGTCGCCCCTGGAATCAGGAGCGGCCCGGCCTTGCGCAAGGGCTTGGCCAGCGACTGGATGAGGTGTTGATCGCACTGCGTGAGCTTCATCACGAAGGCAAAGCCCATCACCGAAATGATTGCCTCAAAAAGCTTGTTTTCCTGCATGGCGTGCGAGAACGCCTTGAACGGCGCCATCGGTTCGCCAGCGACCATTGCCAGGAAAAAGCCGGCGCAGAACAGCACCAGCCGTGTCTCGTATTGCTTGACCATCAGATAGACGACGGCCAGCACGACCAATCCGCCGATTGCCAGTAACATATCCCTAACCTCCGTTTGTAATAAAACCTGCTCCGCCACGCCCCCCCGTGGGAACGAGCGGCCTGCTTTGCAGGCAAACGGTGCGATTAGACGGAAAACAGCTTTCGATTCGCTTTCGATTCTCTTTCGACGCAAAAAAGTGCACGCCGAAATGCGATGAGCAGGGTCACCCTCGACTACGCCAGAGGCTCACTCGATAGCGGGAGGCAAAGCTCGACGCGCAGCCCAAGCCCACCCGGCCCGTCGGCCAGATCGACCTTGCCACCGTGCGCCTGCGCAATCTCGCGCACGATGCACAGCCCCAGGCCGCTGCCCTCGGAGTCCCGGTTGCCAAGGACCCGGTAGAAGCGGCTGAACACCTTCTCCCGTTCATCGGGCGGGATACCTGGCCCGTCGTCGCACACGGCCAGGACGGCATCGTCTTCCCGGCGGCGAACCTCGAGGGTGACATGCCCGCCCCGGGGGGTATAGCGCAGGGCGTTGTCGATCAGGTTAGTGACCGCAGCACGCAGCATGGTCGCATTCCCCGCGACCATCAGACCCGCCCCGTCGCTCTCATAGGCCAGATCAATTTCCTTCTGGACGGCCAATAAGGCAAAGTCGCCAGCCACATCGCGCACCAGATCGGGAAAGTCGACCTGTTCCCGCGCCTGGAGCAGGTGCTCGGCCTGTTCGGCGCGCGCCAGGGTCAGCATCTGATTGGCCAGGTGACGCGTGCTGCGAATACTGCCCTGCATGCCTTGGAAGGTACGCCGCATTTCCTCCGGATCATCCTGCCGGCCACCGTATTCGGCCTGCGTGCCAAGCACGGCAAGCGGGGTGCGGATCTGATGCGCGGCATCGGCAAGGAAGCGGCGCCGCGCCTGCAGCATGTGCACGAGACGGGCGATGTGCGCATTGATCGCATCGATCAGCGGCCTGGCCTCGCTCGGCACATCGGTCACCGGCACCGGCGTGAGGTCCTCCGGTCGGCGCTGGCGCACCGCCTCGCTCAGTTCGAGCAAGGGGCGCAGGGAACTGGACAGCAGGAACATCAGCACGACCATCGCGGCAACTACCAGCAGGATCTGCCAGCGCAGGCTGTCGAAGAACAGGCGCAGCGCCATCTGGGTGCGCGCTTCGGTGGTTTCGGCGAACAGCACGGTGACCGTGTCCCCGCCGCTCAGCGCCGGATCGTAAAGGCGCTTGTTCATCACCGCCAGGCGCACCGCATGATCGCGAAAGCGGGTGTCGACCATCCGCAGATCGGCCTTGCCGGCTGGGATCCAGGTCGGCAGGCGCAGATCGTCGTAGCCCGTGAGCGTTGTCCCGTCGGCAGCGAGTACCGCGTAGAAAATCCGCTCCTGAACATCCTCATCAACGAGGTCGAGCGCCGAATAGGGAATATCGACACTGATGCGTCCGTCGGTGGCATGGATGTTTTCGGCGATGCCCTTGATCGCCGTGGTCAGCGACCGGTCGTACGCATGATTGGCCGCCAGGATCGCGCGGTTGTACGACCACACCGCGCTCAGCAACAGAATGGCCAGCAGCGACGGCACCAGCCACCCCGCCAGACGCAGGCGCAGGCTGACGGCCGGATCGTCAGGAACGCGGTTCACCGCTCGCCTGCCCGGCCAGCATGTATCCAAGGCCACGCAAGGTGCTGATCGCCACCCCCGAGCCTTCCAGCTTTTTGCGCAGCCGATGCACATACAGCTCGATGGCTTCCGGACGCACATCGTCGTCCAGGCCAAAAATCTTCTCGAACAGCAGTTCCCGCGCAATCGGCTTGCCCTGCCGCGAAATCAGCGCCTCCAGCACGGCAAGTTCGCGCTGGGTGAGCGCCAGGGGCTGGCCATCGACCGTAACCAGCCGGGATCCGGTGTCGAATTCGAGGCGGCCGATCTGCACCGTCGGCACCACATTGCTGCTGCGCCTCAGGAGGGCGCGAATGCGGGCCTCCAGTTCGGCCAACTCAAAGGGTTTGGGGAGGTAATCGTCGGCACCGAGGTTGAGCCCCTTGACCCGGTCGTCGGACGTGCCACGCGCGGTCAGGATGATCACCGGCAGGCGCGCCGTCTTCTCGTTGCCACGGATGCGGCGCAAAATTTCCAGCCCGTCCAGTCCCGGCAGGGAAAGGTCAAGGATGACCAGGTCGTAGGACTGGGTAAGCAACGCGGCCGCGGCGTGATCGCCACGCTCGATCACATCGATCACGAAGCCGGAATGGCGCAGCGATTTGGCAACCCAGGTCGCCAAATCGGCATGATCTTCGACGAGCAACAGACGCATGAAAACTCAAAGCCCCCCAAGAAACAGACTATCCGGCGCACGGCAAACGCCCCTAAAATCCATGGCGCAGCCCGTTCTCCCGGCCCACGCCACAAAAACCTGACCGCCCCTGCCAAAATCAAGCGATTCCACACCAATTCGCGCCACTTCACGCCACTCGACGACGCATGCTTCGCTCATATCCCGCACGGCACCTCATTCATCGGCTGGCCCGGCAGCTTGCCACGGCAAGTCTTGTACTCAACCTTGGCGTGCTGGCTTGCAAGCCAGCCACGGCAGGCGACACGATGGTACTGTACGCCGCCACGGACCGACAAGTTGTTGAACCGCTGCTCAAGGATTTTGAGACCGCCCACCCGGGTATCAAGGTCGACTATCACGACCTCAACTCCGGCGAACTCTACCAGCGCTTCCTTGCCGAGCTGGGCAGCGAGCAGCAAGCCGACGTGCTCTGGAGTTCGGCGATGAACCTGCAGTTCAAGCTGGTCAACGACGGTTACGCCCTGCCCCACAAATCGGCGGAGACGGCCGCCCTTCCCCCCTGGGCGGTATGGAAGGGAGAGGCTTTCGGCGCCACCTTCGAACCCATCGTCATCGCCTACAACCGGCAACTGATCGCGCACGCCGACGTCCCGAAAACGCACGCCGAACTCACCCGCTTCCTCGCCAACCAGGGCCAGCGCTCGCGCTACCGCCTGGCCACCTACGACCCGCGCGGCTCAGGCCTTGGCTACCTGCTGCACACCCAGGATCTCGAAGCCAACCCGGTCGCCTTCTGGAACCTCATTCGCGCCCTCGGGCGCAGCGACGTGATCCTCGAACCCGCGACCACCGACATGCTCGACCACATCGCCAGCGGTCGCGCTGCGCTCGGCTACAACGTACTCGGCTCATACGCGCTCAACCGCGCGGCCAGCGATCCGAACATCGGCATCGTCCTGCCCAGCGACTACACGCTGATCCTGAGCCGCATCGCCTTCATCAACAAGCAGGCGCCCAACCCCAAGGCCGCCCGCCTGTGGATGGATTACCTGCTCTCCAAACGCGGCCAGACGCTGCTCAACCGCACCGGACTGTTCTCGGTGCGCGACGACGTTTCCTCCAGCGACCACTCGGCCGCCGAAGTGCGCCGCCAGCTTGGCACCGCCTACCGGCCGATCGTCATCAGCACGGGACTCCTCACCTACCTCGACCGCATGAAACGCGATCTCTTCCTCAGCCGGTGGGACGCCGCGCTCGGCAAGCGACCGACCAGCCCGTGACCCTATCCCTCGGGACCGTAAGCCAGGTACCGTGATTATTCGCTCCGGGCCAGGTTAAGAAGCAAGTTAGCCGTACAGCCCTCGCGCCAGCGCTTCGCTCGCGGTGAAAGGCAGTTTACAAAGCAGCGCACATCCGCTTAAGATGAGAATGATTCTCGTTTTCAAGTTACGCCCATCATGACCGCCAGACACCTATCGAAAGGAAATCCGATGACCACCGCCCCCTTATGGGCCGGGGCGCTCAGCCTGGTGTTGCTGCACGAAGAAACCGGCTGCACGCAATCGGCCCGTCACGCCGCCCGCCTGCTTGAACGTCTCTGCGAAGAGGAAGAGCTTGATGGTGCCACCCGCACGCTCCTCGAACGGGCCGGTGCGCGCCTCACCGCGCCTCGCCCCCAGCCCCTCCGGAGGGCATGATGTACCCGCCTTTCGCGGCCAAAGGGCCACTTGCCGACGCATTTCAGTTCCCCCAGGTGCCCCTGGCCCATGAAGGCCTAGCCAGCCTCACCACCCTGCGGCAAGCCGCCCAGGGGCCGGAAGTCCGTGCGCCGGGGTCGGAACGTCGCCGCCTTTGGCAACTGCCCGCGAAATTCCATTGCCCCGTGGTCGGGGTCTGTTTCGACGTGGGCGAGTTGCGCCCCTGGGTCATCAAGGCGCTGCGCCTGCCGAGCGGTAGCAGCGACTACGAACTGCATGTCAGCGCCGTCTCCGCCTGCGCCAGCCGGACG
>CAZHFS010000219.1:0-5327 GCA_964531885.1 uncultured Propionivibrio sp. | reverse complement strand
TTCTTTCACTTGCTTGTTCCATCGCTCTTTCCTTGGTTGATGCCTGCCTTCGGGCTGTCATATACCGAAGTCGGGGTGGTGGTAACCGTGTTTTTCGTGGTCTCGGGGATCGGACAGGCGCTCTCCGGATTGGTGGTCGATCGGATTGGCCCCAAGCCCGTGCTCTTTGCCGGTATTTTATGTTTGTCTGCATCGGGATTTTTGCTGGCGGTTGCGCAGACCTATGCCATGCTCTTTGGGGTTGCCTTGGTCGCTGGCATCGGGAATTCGGTGTTTCATCCGGCGGATTACACCATTCTCAATCGCCGGGTTTCGAAACCTCGCCTGGGGCATGCTTTTTCAGTGCATGGTCTGTCGGGGAATCTGGGCTGGGGTGCCGCGCCGCTGCTTTTGACGGCTGTGGCCAGCGCCGCGGGCTGGCGCATCGCGGCATTGACGGCAGGTGTTTTGGCCCTTTTGGCGCTCTGTCTTTTCCTGGTTTGGCGTGATGCGCTTGGGCGTGGCAATGAAGGGATTGCGTCCGGGACGGGTGGATCCGTTTCGCCGGTGAGCACGCGTACAGTTTTGCGCTCGCCCGCGGTTCTTTTTTGCTTTGCCTTCTTTTTCCTGGTGACGATTGCTTTTGGGGCGATCCAGAATTTTTCGCCGACGCTGTTTCATTCCATGTATGGGCTCTCGCTCGCGACGGCGGCGACGGCGCTCTCGACCTATCAGATCGGTGCGGCCGTGGGGACGGCGGTTGGTGGCTTCGTTGCCCAGGGGCGCTATCTGGATCGAATCGTGGCGATGTGCATGGTCTTTGCCGCGTGCGTGAGCCTGCTTCTGGCCAGCGCCTGGCTCCCGGCTTGGGGTATCTTGCCGGCGATGGCGCTGATGGGGTGTGGACTTGGCGTGGCCGCGCCTTCGCGCGATCTCCTGATTCGTCAGGCAGCCACCCGGGGGCTTGGCGAGGCGTCGTTCGGCCGCGTGTATGGCTTCGTTTATTCCGGCCTTGATGCCGGACTGGCGTGCGCGCCTCTACTCTTTGGGGCCCTCATGGACGGCCAGCAGTACGCTCTCTTGTGGGTCGGTGTGGCTACTTTCCAGTTATTGGCCATGGCGGTCGCCCTGCGCGTCGGGCGGTTGAACTTTGGCTAAGGACGCCTAGTCTTAGAAGTGACGGGAGTGGTAAGTAGCAAAGCGGCCGTCTGATAGTCGCGACAAAAAAGGACGTATCAATGTCCTGACCGGAACGTGTGTAAGGGTGGTCGGCCTTTGGTCGGCTTATCGCAACAACGCATGTGACGCACCGTGCCAAGCGGTGCAGTACGGAAAGGAGTCGTGATGAACTTTGTCTACAACAGCGATAACTACGCCATCGTGGCTTATCCGGTCAGGCATGGATTTGAGCTGGTTGATAAGCAAGGCGGACGCAATCTGTTCATTCAGGGATCGGTCGCGCGCGAGTTGCGGGCGTCGATCGATCGAATTCCCTATGAAGAACGTGATGCCGAAACGATAGACGCATTGCTTGATGATTATTGTGCCGGTGTGGCACAGCCGTATTCGGTTCACTGATCGTGGGTACTGTGTTGCTGGTGCAGTAATCATTCCCGGCGCATGCGATTTGTGCGCCGGGGCTTAATCCACCAAAGGGGGAGGCGAAGTGATGGGGTATGTTTCCGAGCACACCAAATTCATCCGTGAAATGATGGATAAAAATCCGCAATGGCGTGAGGATCAACTCTACGGTCGGAGCCTGTTGTGGGAC
The DNA here is from genome assembly GCA_964531885.1 of uncultured Propionivibrio sp. Classification (GTDB taxonomy): domain Bacteria; phylum Pseudomonadota; class Gammaproteobacteria; order Burkholderiales; family Rhodocyclaceae; genus Propionivibrio. The sequence goes on along the minus strand of CAZHFS010000219.1, from coordinate 3,577 downwards.
AAAAAGGTCGATTTTTCGGCACAGCGCAAACTCAGCGAAGTGACCGAGCAGCAGAAACCGTATCCCTACGATGTTAATTTTTTCCGCTAAGGAACGATTCCCTAAGGTGAGTTGAAACACGGGAACCCCAGCGCGAACACTGCGACGCAGCGCGTCACCACCACAAAGAGAACGGCCGGTAACCGAGAGGTTGCCGGCCGTTGCTTTGGGGAAATGAGTGTCGCGTTAAGTCACGGTCTCAAACGCTAACTCAGAGTTTCAAAGCGGGGGCGTGAAAATTAGGCCTTCTTGGCCCAGGCGCTGCACCAGCCTTCAGGCGAGATCTCGGTGTCGCCGGGGAACACCTTACAGCCTCCCAGATCCTTCGCTGTTTTGCCGGGGACGAATTGGATACAGTTCGAGCACTTCTTGTCGCCTTCGGGGGTGTCTTTGTATTTCATGGCTTTGCGGATGGGCTCGTTCTTAGCAGCAAAGGCGGCAACGGGGATCATTGCCAGGGCAGCTGCTCCGATTTTGAGCGCGGAGCGACGTTGTTTGTTGATTTGATCAGGCATGAAAAGTCTCCATGTGGGGTTGAAGTAAATTGGGGGATGAAAGTTTTTATATTTGCCCGGCGTCTCAAATTAACTGAGCGTCAGGTCGATGGTATTTGCCTTAAGGCAGAAACAACAGGTTCGTTGACCGTGCGGAGGAAAGAGCGTTCCTTTCAGCGGGCCGGATAGCCTTCAGTTGGATAGCGGCAGGACAACGCGCTTGATTGCCGAGTCTTCCGGGTGGGGATGTATTGTGAACCCAAGGCTGCTGACCAGACGGAACATTTTGGCGTTGGTGTTGAGGATATCCCCGACCATGGCCCGGTAACCGCGCTGGCGGGCGCAGTCGATCAATGTACTCATGAGCTTGCGGCCGAGGCCATGGCGTTGCCAGTTGTCGGCAACGGCCAGGGCGAATTCGACGCTTTCACCATCCGGGTTGCTTACGTAGCGGACGACGCCAATTTGCTCGATCTGGCCTTGCTCGTTGGGAATCGTGGCGACGAAAGCCATTTCACGGTCGTAGTCGATCTGGGTGAAGCGCACCAACATGGATTGCGTCAACTCGCGCAAGGTGTCCATGAAGCGGTAATACTTGCTTTCCTCCGAGAGAGCTTTGACAAAGGATTGTTCGAGTTCGGCATCCTCTGGGCGGATAGGCCGGATGGTTACCGTCCGGCCGTCGGGTTGGTCCCATTCCAGTGCCAGATGGCTGGGGTAGGGGTGTATCGCCATGTGCGCATAGCGATCGCCTTTGTTGCTTGAGTGGTCGATGGTGATGCGCGCGTCGGCTGCGATGGCGCCGTTCTCGTCCACAATCAGCGGGTTGAGGTCCAGTTCCCTCAACCAGGGCAGCTCGCAGACCATTTCCGAAATGTTGAGGAGGACATTTTCGAGGGCCTCCATGTTGATCGGCGGCAAGTTGCGGAATTCGCCGAGGAGCAGGGCGGCGCGCGTTGAGCGGATCATGTCCTGCGCCAGAAAATGGTTGAGCGGCGGCAGGCCGACGGCACGGTCGCTGAATATTTCAACCTCGGTGCCGCCGGAGCCAAAGGTGATTACCGGGCCGAAGACCGGGTCGCGCACGACGCCAACCATCAACTCGCGTCCATTCGGGCGCTCCAGATAGGGCTCGATCGAGACGCCGTTGATTCGTGCCTCGGGTCGTTTGCTGCGCACGGTTTCCAGAATGTCATGGTAGGCGTTGCGCACCGAGGATGCGTTGGGAACATTGAGCCGGACGCCGCCGACTTCGCTCTTGCGGACGAGATCCGGTGAGTCGACCTTCATGGCCACCGGGAAACCGATCTGTTCGGCAAGCAGGATGGCTTCGGTCAGGGTCCTGGCGACCATGGTCTGGGCTACCGGGATGCGGAAAGCACGAAGTACCGCTTTCGATTCCATTTCCGAGAGCACCTTGCGGTGTTCCTGCAACACGGCCTCGATCAGCATGCGTGCGCCCTCGGTTTCCTGCGGCGTGCGCTTGTAGTTGGCGTGGGGAACCTGCAGGAGCAGCTTCTGGTTCCGGTAGTACGAGGAGATATGGTAGTACAGCTCAATGGCCGTTTCGGGCATGCGGAACGCTGGAATGCCGGCGTCTTCGAGCAGTGTCCGGCCTTCAAGAACCTGCTCCTCGCCCATCCAGCAGGCAAGGATGGGCTTGCTGATTTGTTCGCTGACCTCAAGAACCGCCTTGGCGACGGCGAGCGGATCGGTCAAAGCCTGGGGAGAGAGCATGACCAGAATGCCGTCGATTCCTTCGTCGCGCGAGACGGCCAGCAGGGCATCGCGGTAACGTTCTGGCGTTGCGTCGGCGACGATATCGACGGGGTTGCCGTGCGACCAGGTCGAGGGCAGGACGGCGTTGAGCGCCTTGTGGGTTTCCGGCGCCAGTTCGGCGAGACTCAGGCCGAGGTCACCGGCACGGTCGGCGGCCATGGCGCCCGGCCCGCCACCGTTGGTGATGATGGCCAGTCGCCGTCCTTGTGGCTTGAACTTGGAGGTCAGGGCCTTGGCGGCATAGAACAGTTGGCCGACGTTCTTGACCCGAACCACGCCAGCGCGCCGTACCGCGGCATCGAATACGCTGTCAGCGCCGGCGTGCAGCCCGGAGTGGGCGCGGACGGCAGCCGAGCCTGCGGCGTGGCGTCCTGCCTTGAGCAGCAGGATGGGCTTGATGCGCGCGGCCGAGCGCAGGGCGCTCATGAAACGACGCGAATTTCGCGTGCCCTCGATGTAGATCAAAATCGAGTGGGTGCGGTTGTCATAGACGAGGTAATCGAGAATTTCGCCAAAGTCGACATCGGCCGTACTGCCCAGGGAAATGACGCTGGAAAAACCAAGCCGGTTGCTCTTGGCCCAGTCGAGAACCGCCGAGCACATCGCGCCGGACTGCGAGACCAGCGCCAGTTTGCCGATGTCGGCGTTGACGCGGCTGAACGTGGCGTTGAGCGAAAGCTCGGGGCGCATGACGCCGATGCAGTTGGGGCCGAGGACGCGGACGCCATAACTGCGGGCGATTTCCAGGGTTTTGCGTTCAAGCGCCGCTCCCGCGTGCCCCGCTTCGGCAAAGCCCGGGGTGATGATGATGACGATTTTTATCCCGCTGCGGCCGCATTGCTCAACGATGTCGGGCACGGTCTTCGGTTTGGTGGCGATGATGGCCAGTTCAACCCGAGCGCCGACGTCTTCGACCGACTTGTAGGCCCGGATGCCGAGGATGCTTTCGTAACGGGGATTGATTGGGTAAAGCGTACCCTTGTAGCCGCCGTCAACAATATTGCGGAACAGTATGTTTCCTAACGAATTTTCTCGCTCGGAAGCACCGATTACCGCGACCGACTTCGGTTCAAAGAGGCTGGTCAGATAGTGCCGCTCGGACATCGGATTCCACCCTGAAAGTTGGCTTGCAGCAGTGCGCCGCTGAATAGCCACAACTTAGCATAGAAACGCCATTTGGCTAAGAGGGGGGGATGGGGCGCAGAAGCGGGCGTTCTTAACCCGGCGCGCAGGGGAGAACTGCTGTCGGCTTGCGCTATGAGCCG
>CAZHFS010000218.1:0-5350 GCA_964531885.1 uncultured Propionivibrio sp. | reverse complement strand
CACATAGAGGCACACTCTTTCCCTACACGACGCTCTTCCGATCTGCCGAAAACGCTGGGCATGATGTAAACCGGGAAGAAAAAAACGCCTGTTTTGCGCGCCGCGGGAAACCCCGGCGCGTTTTTTCTTGTCGGAGGCTCGCCGCGTGAAGGCAATCATTGCAATCTGTTGGTACAATAATAGGTTAAGCATGCAATTGTCTGTTTTGTCGCGGTTTTCTTTCTTACTCTTGGAGCATTGTTCATGGCTGTCGAACGTACGTTGTCCATCATCAAGCCCGATGCGGTGGCGAAAAACGTGATTGGCAAGATTTACTCTCGTTTCGAAACAAACGGACTCAAGGTGGTTGCCGCCAAGATGGCGTGGCTATCACCGCAGGAAGCTGGCGCGTTTTATGCCGTTCACCGTGAGCGGCCGTTTTACGCCAGCCTGGTTGAATTCATGATCTCCGGGCCGGTGATGATCCAGGTTCTGGAGGGTGAGAATGCGATCCTCAAGCACCGCGAACTGATGGGGGCAACCGACCCGCAGAAAGCGGCGCCAGGAACGATCCGCGCCGATTTTGCCTCTTCCGTGCAAAACAATGCGGTGCATGGTTCGGATGGCCCCGAGACGGCGCGTGCCGAAGTGGCTTTTTTCTTCCCCGAAATGAGTGTTTATTCGGGGCGTTGATTCCTATTTAGTGACAAGAGGTTGTTGTATCGATGACGGTCAATCTGCTGGATTTTGACGCTGACGGGCTGACGGCGTTTTTTGCTGAGCACGGGGAGAAGCCTTTCCGTGCAAAGCAGTTGCTACGCTGGATGCACCGTTTTGGCGAAGCGGATTTCGCAGCAATGACTGACATTGCCAAGTCGCTGCGCGAGAAGCTCGGTCTTCTCGCGCGCATCACGCCGCCGCCGCTGCTTTCCGACCGGCTGTCAGAAGATGGGACGCGTAAATTCCTGTTTGATGTCGGGAACGGCAATGCCGTGGAAACGGTGTTTATTCCGGAAGACGATCGCGGAACCTTGTGTGTGTCCACACAAGCAGGCTGCGCCCTTGACTGTTCATTCTGTTCAACCGGGAAGCAGGGCTTTAACCGTAATCTCGAGGTGTCCGAGATCATCGGCCAGCTCTGGCAGGCTAATCGGGCGCTTGGGGTCGATCCACGTGGTGACCGCATCATCAGTAATGTCGTGATGATGGGCATGGGCGAGCCACTGGCCAATTTCGAGAACACTGTCACTGCCCTGCGCCTGATGCTTGACGACAATGCCTATGGACTGTCCCGGCGTCGGGTGACGGTGTCGACTTCGGGCCTTATTCCGGCAATGGATCGCCTCTCCGACGAATGTGCCGTTGCGCTTGCGGTCTCGCTGCATGCGCCGAATGACGCATTGCGCGACGAACTTGTCCCGATCAACCAGAAATACCCCTTGCGAGAACTGATGGCGGCTTGCCGGCGTTACCTCGTCAAGGCCCCCCGCGATTTTGTGACCTTCGAGTACGTGATGCTTGACGGGGTTAACGATCGCGATGCCGATGCGCGGCAATTGCTGGCCCTGACCCGCGATGTGCCGTGTAAATTCAACCTCATTCCTTTTAATCCATTCCCAGGGTCGCCGTATAAGCGTTCGTCTTCCGCCAGAATCCGGCAGTTTGCCGAAATCCTGATGGCTGCAGGTATTGTGACGACCACCCGCAAGACACGCGGTGACGATATCGATGCCGCTTGCGGACAACTGGCCGGGCAGGTAAAGGACAAGACACGGCGCGTTGAGCGTCGCGTAATCAACTTTCACGAGGCAGGCAAGCGATGATCAAACCAGGCTGGCGGGCTATTGTCCTTGCCGCGTTGTGTACCCTCTTGCTCCCTTTGGGGGTACAGGCCCAGGATCTTACGCAAACACAAGGTGCGACGCCTCAGCCGGAACAACTTCGCTCGGCTGTGCCGAAAGATATCGTGACGCGTGCCAAATTGCGTACCGAGCTTGCTGCGCTCTATTTTCAGGCGGGGGATCCCATCGTGGCGCTGGAGGAGTTGACCCTGGCGTTGTCTGTCAATCCGGACTATGCCCCAGCCTACAGTCTGCGTGGTTTGGTGTTGTTTCAACTTAAGGAATTTGATTCGGCGGAGAAGGATTTCAAGCGTGCGCTGAGCCTTGATGACAAGAATCCGGAAATCAACAACAATTTCGGTTGGTATCTTTGCCAGTCGGGCAGGGCGAAAGAATCGATTGATTACTTCCAGAAAGCGATTCGTAACCCGCTTTACCGAACCCCAGAGCTGGCCTGGCTTAACGTCGGTGCCTGCTACATAAAGCTCAATGAACTCGATGCGGCGGACGATGCTTTGCGCCGTATCATCCGTTTCTCGCCGGAAAACCCGCAGGCGCTTTACAACCTGGCCCTTGTGGCCTACAAACGCGGGAATTTCGAAGCCGCAAAAATGCATTTGATGACTGTTGTCAAAAAAGTCGAACCGAATGCAGAGCTGCTTTGGTTGCTGGTGCGAGTTGATCGTCGGTTGGGAGACCGGATCTCGGAAGAGAGCGCGACCGCGCAGTTGCGGCGCAAGTACGCCGACTCACCGGAGTATCAGGAATTGCTCAAGGGAAATTACGAATGACCGGAGAAAAAAATGAAGCCGGCGAAACTGAAGCGGGTTGTGTGACTCTCGGCGAAGCAGACCAGGCAGTCGGGTCGGCGGCGGTTCTGGGCGTTGGTGCTCGCCTTAAGCTTGCTCGGGAGGCGAAAGGCCTGACGGCGCCAGAGGCAGCCAAGATGCTCAAATTGAGTCCGCGCCAGGTCGAGTTCATTGAGAACGACGATTGGAACAGTCTGCCGTGCACAACGATTGTGCGCGGTTTTGTGCGCAATTATGCCCGCTTGGTGGGGCTGGATCCCGAACCGCTGATGCAGGAACTCGATCGCGTTCGGCCAGTCGAGGCAAAGTCGCTCGAAATGCCGAGCGGAACTCCGGTGAGCATGCGCCCGGAGCGCTCGGTCGATCGCCGTGATTTTGTGCGTATCGTCGCCGGACTGGTCATTTTGCTGGCGGCGCTGGGCACGTATTTTTTTGTGCCGGATGAAATGGTGCGATCCACGGTTGAGGCCATTAAGGCGGCCACCCAGTCTCCCCCGGCAGTGATAGAGGCCCGCTCGCAACCAAACGCATCCGATACGCCCGCGCCGGGTAAATCAGGGGATGCCTCACCGCTTGTTCCACCTAGCCCGGTTGTTTTGACCGAGCCGGTTGCGCCAGTATCCGCCGCTTCACCGACTCAGACGCCATCCTCTGCGCCAGCGCTAGCACCAGTACCAAACCAGTCCTCGGCAGGCAGTAACAGTTTGCGCTTCGTATTTAGCAAACCGTCGTGGGTGGAAGTGCGCGATCGGACGGGGCAGACGATTTTCTCCCAGCTCAGCCCCGGCGGCAGTGAGCGGACAGTCGAAGGAACGCCTCCCTTTAACGTGGTGATCGGTAATGCGGTGCATGTTACTTTGACGTACAAGGGGCAGAATATCGACCTTTCCAAACGGAGCAAGGACGACGTTGCGCGTCTGACGCTCGAATGACTGATTTTGTGAGCCTGAAGTGAATTCGATTTTTCCCGTGCGGCGGCCGACACGTTCGGTTTCTATCGGCAAGGTTCGCATCGGTGGCGATGCGCCCGTGGTCGTCCAGTCGATGACCAATACCGATACCGTTGATGTGCTTAAAACGGCGATTCAGTGTGCCGAACTGGCGCGTGCCGGTTCGGAACTCGTGCGTATCACCGTAAACACGCCGGAGGCTGCGGCTGCGGTTCCTCTCATCCGTGAGCATCTCGACAAGATGGGCGTCGATGTGCCGCTGATCGGTGACTTTCATTACAACGGGCACCGCCTGCTCGCCGACTACCCCGAGTGCGCCCGGGTTCTGGCCAAGTACCGGATTAATCCGGGAAACGTCGGGCATGGCAGAAAGCGTGACGAGCAGTTCGCACAGATGATCGAGATTGCTTGTCGCTACGATAAGCCGGTGCGTATTGGCGTCAATTGGGGCAGCCTCGACCAGGATCTGCTGGCGCGCATCATGGACGAAAACGCGAGTCGTACCGAGCCGCTCGATGCCGTTGGGGTGATGCGCGAAGCGATGGTGACTTCGGCCCTTGAGTCGGCTGCCAAGGCCGAGGAACTCGGACTGCGCGGCGATCGCATTATCTTGTCGTGCAAGGTTTCCGGGGTGCAGGACCTCATAGCCATCTATCGTGAACTATCCCGTCGTTCCGACTACCCGTTGCACCTTGGATTGACCGAGGCCGGCATGGGCTCGAAAGGCATCGTGGCTTCTACCGCGGCGATGGGTGTCCTGCTCCAGGACGGCATCGGTGACACCATTCGTGTTTCGCTCACGCCGGAGCCGGGTGGGGCGCGTACACAGGAAGTCATCGTTGCCCAGGAAATGCTGCAAACCATGGGTTTGCGCGCTTTTACCCCGATGGTCGCGGCGTGTCCGGGTTGTGGCCGGACGACAAGCACTTTCTTTCAGGAATTGGCCCAGACCATCCAGAATCACGTGCGTGATCAGATGCCTACTTGGCGCGCCGAGTACGACGGCGTCGAGAACATGACGCTGGCGGTGATGGGCTGTGTGGTCAATGGCCCCGGTGAGAGCAAGCACGCCAATATCGGTATCAGCCTGCCGGGAACCGGCGAAGTTCCTGCCGCCCCGGTGTATGAGGACGGAGAAAAAACCGTTACCCTGCGCGGCGACAACATCGCCGCAGAATTCACCGCCATTGTTGACCGCTACGTGGCGAGAACCTACCAGAGAAAGAACGCAACGCGCTTATGAGTCAGAACATCCAGTCCGTGCGCGGGATGAACGACATCCTGCCCGGCGAATCCGAGCTGTGGGAATTATTTGAAGAAACCGTGCGGGCCTGGCTCAAAGCCTACGGCTATCGCCCGATCCGTTTGCCCATTGTTGAACCGACGCCGCTTTTCAAGCGCGCCATCGGCGAAGTCACTGACATCGTCGAGAAGGAAATGTACTCCTTTACCGACAGTCTCAACGGCGAGGCACTGACCCTGCGTCCCGAAGGAACAGCGGGTTGCGTGCGCGCGGTCATCCAGCACAAGCTGGCGGCACAGCATCCGCAGCGCCTGTATTACATGGGGCAGATGTTCCGTCATGAGCGGCCGCAAAAAGGACGCTACCGTCAGTTCAATCAAGTCGGCGTCGAGACCTTCGGCTTTGCCGGTCCCGATGTCGATGCCGAACTGATCGTCATGTGCGCCCGCCTTTGGGATGATCTCGGTCTTGACGATATCCGATTGCAGCTCAACACCCTGGGGCAACCGGCCGAGCGGGCGGTGCATC
>CAZHFS010000217.1:0-5363 GCA_964531885.1 uncultured Propionivibrio sp. | reverse complement strand
GCGTTGTAGAACTTGACGAGGCCAAAGAGATTGGCGAGGTCGGTGAGCGCCAGCGCCGGCATGCCAAACTCGGCCGCACGCGCGACGGCGTCGTCGATACGCACGATGCCGTCGGTGACGGAATACTCGCTGTGCAAGCGCAGATGGATGAAACGGGGATCGGACATAGGGGGCGAATTTTACCCCGTCACGCCCCTCTCACGGCGAAGAATCGCAGCTCCAAGGGAACACTCCGGCACCCCGTTGTCAAACACAAGGAATGCATTAGACTGAAACAACTACACGCGATCATCCCTCTCCCCGATTCTCGCCGATGCGCTCACGCCTGATCAGCACGCTTCTGCTTCTTGCCACAACCAGCGGCCTGCCCGGCGCAGCCGCCCAGGAAGCGGGAAAGGCCGCCCTGCGTTTGTGCTGGGAAGACACGGCAAAACTGCCTTACCTGGTTCTGGAAAAAAATCAGGCGCCACGCGGCATTTCAGTCGACCTCGTCACCGCCATCCTCAAGCGTGCCGGGCTGGCGGCCGAAGCGGTGGTCTGGCCATGGAAGCGCTGCCTGGCCGAAATCGCCGCCGGCAGCATCGATCTGGTTCCCAACGCTTCGTATACCGACGAACGGACCAAATTCGCCCTGTTCAGCAAGCCCCTCTACCGAACGCACATGGCGTTTTTTTACGACACGCGTCGCTTTGCCTCGCCCCCGGTCATCGAACCGCACGACAATCTGAAAGCGCTGCGCATCGGCGGTGTGCTCGGTTTCAATTATCAGCATCTCAAGGACATCCCGATCGACACGGGGGCCAGAAGCCGTGAGGTGCTGCTGCGCAAGCTGGAGGCTGGGCGGATTGATCTGGCCATCGAACAAGTCGAACCCATGCTGGCCGCCATACGCGAATTGGGCATCCCGCCCTCCCGCCTGGCCTATGTGCAAGATCCTTTCCTCCCAGCCAAGGCATTCCACATCCTGATCAGCAAGCAGCATCCGCAAGCCGAAGCCCTGCTCGGCCGCATCAATGCCGCCATCGATGCCATGGAGCAGGATGGCACCCTGGCCGCGATCAACGCCCGCGCCACGGCACCCAAGCGCCCCTGAGCCTTAAACTACCCAGATGGCTGCCGGCCTCGGCCCTGGCCTGGAAGGCGCATCCAGATGCGCCTTCCAGACGGGGATACGCCACGAAGACCGCTGCATGCGCCGTGCAGGCCGACGTCAGCGCACAACCTGCTTCAACACCTGCTCAAGCCTCGCCCTCGACCCAGTCGATGATCGGCTGCCTCTGCTCGAGGTCCTTGGCCACGCGCGAAGGCGGTAGGTCGAACAGGGTCAATCCGTGCGCCGCGGCCTGCACATAGGCCTGGGTATCGCGCAGGTAAGCGAGGACCGGCAGGTCGTACTGAGCGAGGAAACGTTCGAGTTCCGCCGCTGCACGGGTGCGGGCATCGACGCGCATGCCGACCACGGCGACGAAGGTCTTGTCCTTGCGCACGACTTTCTCGGCGAGCAGGGTTTCAAGAAACTGACGCGTCGCCAGGATATCGAACAAGGAAGGCTGCACCGGCACGATGACCCGGCGCACGGGTTTGAGCACACGATCAAGCAGCTTGCCGTGCAGGCCGGCGGGGGTATCGAGGACGACGTGCGTGGTGCCGGCCGGCGGACGCGCAGGCTGCCCGTCGCGGATATCCCAACTGGCGATCGGCGGCACGGCAGCGGGGCGCACCCCGAGCCAGGCACGCGCCGACTGCTGGCGATCCACGTCGCCGAGCATCACCTGTCCGCCTTGATGCGCGAAATAGCCAGCGAGGTTGGTGGCCAGCGTGGATTTGCCGGCCCCGCCTTTGGGATTGGCGACCAGGATGGCTTTCATTCCTTGCTCTCCGAGTTATCCCTCCATCCGCGCTGATCAAGCTGGCGCAGGCGGTCACGCACCAGGTCGATGTGCTGGCGAAGCGTGTAGAGAAGATCGCTGAAGGCGAGCGGAATGCTGCGCGAGTACGCTTCGTCCTCGATGCGATCGAGGCGGTCGAGGTATTCGTCATGGCGGTGCGGCTGGTAGTTCTCGCGCAGCTCGTTCTCAAGGAATTTGAGGTCGCCGTAGCAGCGGAAGATCTGCGAGCGCACACGCCAGCTGTAAATCGACGGCGCCATGCGCAACAGGGGCACGATCAGCACCAGAACCGGCACGATGAGCACGAACAGGCGTTCGACGAGCACCGCCAGCCAGAAGGGCAGATAACGCTGCAGGAACGGCGGCCCTGACTTGAAGTAGCGCTGCGCCTCGTCCGACAACTCGTAGCCGCGATCCTTATAGGCAGGAAACTCGCCCGCCCGCTGGAAAAACCCCGTTTGCCCGTTCACTTCGCTCATCGCCTGCAACAGCAGGCTGACCAGCGCGGGATGCAAGGTTTCGCGCGCCACGACGTTGGCGGTTGTCGCCAGCAACGCGGTATCGCGCGGCGGCAAGTCGCGATCCAGATCCACGACCCCGCGCGGCAAGACGATGCGCGACAGGAAGGAGAAGCGCCGGGTGTAGGCTTCTGCCTGCCCGAAACTCATCACCCGCAGCCCGACCGCGTGCAGGAGCGCCTGCACCACCGCCGCCTCCGGCGCGGACACAATGAATGCGGCATCGACCTCGCCACGCAACAAGGCTTCCGCGGCCTCCAGGCCGGAGAGCGGGACGAGATGCCGACCGGTGGTCGGCATGCCGTTCGCCGCCAGGAGTTGCTCGACGAGGCGGCGCACGCCGCTCCCCTCCTCCCCGACGGCAATGCGCTTGCCGGCCAGCGGCGGGAGGGTATCGATCCGCTTGGCGTGCCGGTAGAACACCCACACCGGCTCGTACGCCACACTGCCGAGCGATTTGAGACGCGGCTCAGCCGACACGGACTTGCCATTCACCATGGCCCGCTCGGGCACATCGATCCCGCCTTGCACAAAGGCAAAATCGACTTCGCCGCGGCGCAGGCGTTCAAGGTTCTCGCGCGAGCCGCCCGAGCTGCGGATTTCCAGCTCGATGCCGTTGTGGGCAAGGAGTTCGGCGTAGCGCTGGGCAAAGGCGTGATAGGCGCCATCCTCGCTGCCGGTACTGACAATCATGCGCTTGGGCGGCGCGGGTTCGACAAACTGGTAGGCAACGTAGAGCGCGACGGCCGAAACCAGCAGGATCGGCCACGCCGTCGCCAGCAGGGCACGCAAGGAAACAAATTTGGCGCGTAAACCCCGCATCAAGGCACCAGGATCGTCGAACCGATCGTCTTGCGCGCCTCAAGGTCGCAGTGCGCTTGCGCCGCATCCGCGAGCGCGTAGCGCTGGTTCACCTCGATCTTCACCTTGCCGGAAAGCACGAGTTCAAAGAGCTCGCCGCCCAGATCCAGCAACTCATCCCGTTTTGCCGTGTGGTGCGCAAGGATCGGGCGGGTGAAGAACAAGGAACCTTTCTGCGACAGGAGCAACGGCTCGAAGGCCGGCACCGGGCCGGAAGCATTGCCGAAGGAAACCATCATCCCGCGCACGCGCAGGCTGTCGATCGAGGCCATGAAGGTATCCTTGCCCACCCCGTCATAGGCGACCGCCACCCCTTCACCACCGGTCAGCTCGCGCACGCGCTTGGCTACCTCCTCACGCGTATAGAAAATCACGTGATCGCAGCCATGGCGCCGCGCCTGCTCCGCTTTTTCCTCAGTCGACACCGTGCCGATCACGGTGGCACCAAGCGCCTTGGCCCACTGGCAGGCGATCAGGCCGACCCCCCCGGCAGCAGCATGGATCAGCACCGCATCGCCCGGCTGCACGCGGTAGGTCCGGCGCAGAAGATAGGCCGCGGTCAGCCCCTGCAACATCATCGCCGCCCCGGTATCGAAGGACAGCGCTGCGGGCAATTTGAGCAAACGCTCGGCCGGCAGGCAGCGCACCTCGCTGTAGGCGCCGACGGGCCCGCCGGCATAGGCCACGCGGTCGCCGACTGCGATATCGCGGACCCCATCTCCCACGGCTTCGACCACACCGGCGCCTTCCAGCCCGATCCCCGAGGGCAAAGGCAAGGGATACAGGCCGCTGCGATGATAGGTATCGATAAAGTTGAGCCCGACCGCGTGGTGCCGAACCCGCGCTTCGCCCGGCGCCGGCTGCCCCACCTCAATATCTTCTAGGCAAAGGACTTCCGGCCCGCCGGTACGGTGAAAACGAATGGCTGCAGACATGACCAACTCCTTGGCAGTGATGACAAACACACGGATTCTACGGGCTTTTCAGCGCGACGGCATGCCCCATGTACCGCCTCGGCGCTTGCAGCCCCACGCTCAGGAGGCTAATCTAGAATGACACCTACGCAGTACAGTCCGCACCTCGGTCTCTGTCGCCGGGCAACAGGAGTTCTCCATGCAGTGGTGGTTGATCCCATTTCTGACTTTCGCCCTTCCGGCCCAGGCCTTGACGCTGGTGACGGAAAACTATCCGCCGAACAATTATTCCACGGACGACGGAAAGACCATCATCGGGCAAGCCACCGACGTCCTGCGCGAAGCCATCGCGCGGGCCGGCATGTCGGCCACCATCACCCTGCACCCGTGGCGCAACGCTTACAAGATGGCGCAAGAGACGCCCGACACCTGCGTCTACACCACGGTACGCACCGAGGAACGCGAGAAGTTGTTCAAATGGGTCGGCCCATTGGTGTCGGCGCACTGGACGCTCTACGCCCTCGCTGACAGCCCGATCAAGGGCAACTCGCTCGACGATCTCAAGCGTTACGTGATCGGCGGCTACCAGCGCGATGCCAAGGCCATCTACATGCAATCCCTCGGGTTCACCGTCGATGAGGCCAACACCGAACAGCAGAGCCTGAAAAAGCTGATTTCCGGCCGCATCGACCTGTGGGTTTCCTCGACCAATTCCGCGCCCTGGAACGCTCGGGCGCTTGGCGTCAAACTCAAACCGGTCTACACCCTCAAGGAAGTCTTCGGTTACGCAGCATGCAACCTGGCCGTTCCGGATGCCGACATCAAACGCCTGAACGACGCCCTGCAACGGATGCGCGCCGACGGCAGCCACGACCGCCTCCTCGCTCCCTACCGCTAACCATCCCGACAACATGACACCAACGCAAGCGCTCGGATCTTCCTCCCCCCCGCCTGCGGCTTCCAGAGGCAAAAGCCGCAAGTTGGCTCTCCTGACTGCCGGCCTCGTCCTCTCCGGATCAATCCACGCCCTGACCTTTGTCACTGAATCCTACCCGCCACTCAATTTTCTCGCCGACGATGGCCGGACCATCATCGGCTCCTCAAGCGACACACTGCGCGAGATGGCCAGTCGCGCCGGACTCGAGGCAAGTATCGAACTCTACCCGTGGCAGCGTGCCTAC
>CAZHFS010000216.1:0-5366 GCA_964531885.1 uncultured Propionivibrio sp. | reverse complement strand
GAGGCCCCAGTTGAGCATGCCGTAGAGGGTCTTGGCCGTGTAGTGGATGATCAGGCTGCCGCCGGGACTGCCGCCGGTGATCAACACCTGTCCGCTGGCCTTGTCGCTGACCAGTACCGGCGACATTGAGGAACGCGGGCGCTTGCCCGGTTCAACGCGGTTAGCAACGGGCCGCCCGTCCTCGCCCTTGGGCGTGAAGCTAAAATCGGTGAGCTGGTTGTTGAGCAGGAAACCGCGTACGAAAAGGCGCGAGCCGAACACCGCCTCGATGGTGGTGGTCATCGCCAGGGTATTGCCATCGGCATCGACGATGCTCAGGTGGCTGGTGCCGTATTCCGGCTGATCTGGCATCGGCGCATACGCGCTCTTCGCGGCCTGGATTGCGCCCGGCTGGCCGGGTTTGGCCTTCTTCATGCTCGTCTCGCCGATAGCCCCCGCGCGCTCGGCAAGGTAGGCCGGCGCCAGCAGGCTCAGCCAGTTTCCGGCGGGGGGATCGGCAAACACCGGGTCGGCAACGTATTGCGCCCGATCGGCATAAGCCAGGCGCGCCGCCTCGCTGTAGAAATGCACGAAATCGGCGGAGGGCACCCCGCCCTCGCCGGTTCGCTGGCTCGCCGCCGGAGTCCGCCCGACGATGCCAAGAATCTGGCCGATGGCCAGGGTACCCGAGCTGGGCGGCGGCATGCCGCAAACCGTGTAGGTGCGGGCCGCCGGTGTGTAATCAAAGCACAGCGGCGTGCGTCGGACGGGCTGATAGTTCGCTAGGTCGTCCAGGCTCATTCGCCCTGGATTGGTCGGGTGCTTTTGCACGGCGTCGACGATGGCCAGAGCCAGTGGCCCGCGATGCAGGGCATCGGCGCCTTCGCGGGCGAGCAGGCGCAGCACGTCGGCATAGTCCGGGTTCTTGAGGCGATGTCCGACGGGCCAGGGCTTGCCATTCGGGTCGAAAAAATACTTCGCCGCAGCGGGATTGGTTTTCAGGTGATGCTCGCCAGCGAGCAGGGTATGGAAACGGTGGCTGACAGGGAACCCCTGCTCCGCCAGTTCGATGGCCGGCTCGAACAGCCGGGCCCAGGGCAACTTGCCGTGCGCCCGATGCGCCAGCTCGAGCACGCGCATGGCCCCCGGGACCCCGACCGAACGCCCGCCAACCACGGCTTCGGTAAAACTCATCGGCTGGCCGTCAGGGCGCAGGAAGAGTCGTTCATCGACCGCCGCAGGTGCGGTTTCGCGCCCATCGTAGGCTTCAATGCGTTTGCCGTCGGAATGGACAATGAACGCGCCGCCCCCCACCCCGCTCGACTGCGGCTCGACCAGCGTCAGCACCAATTGCACGGCCACCGCCGCGTCGATGGCACTGCCCCCGGCGCGGAGGATGGACAGTCCCGCCGCGGTGGCATGCGGGTTGGCGGCGGCAACGGCCGTACGCTGGAAAGCCCAGCCGGGTTTTTCAACATAGCCCGAAGCGCCTTCGGGCGAGATGGGATGATCGGCAACGGCAGGCACCGGCGCGGCCCAGGCCGGATTGGGGGCGAAGATCGGCGCGAAGATGGGCGCCATGCCCGCCACCATGGCCAGCATGGCGGTGCACAACGCGTGGGAGCGGATTGGTTTCAAGAGTCCCCTCGGCAAGGGCAAGTCAGCCTGTGGGACTGACGTTCAGGGATGGAGGAAGAAGCAGATCAACCGCGAAGGACACACCGAACACCTCGTAAAAAAACAAAAATTCGTGTTTTGTTTTCTCCGTGCGCTTCGTGTCCTTCGTGGTTAAAGCATTCACGGCGCCTTGAGGAATGCCCCCAGCCCCTGCTCGACGAGGTCGGCATACGCCGGCACGGCATCGAGCACCAGAGGACGCTCGGGCATTTCGGACGTGTAGGCGCCGAAAATGGCTTGCAGCCCGGCAATGTGGCGCGCCACGCGGGTGGCCAGCGGCCAGCCCTGATCGTCAAACGGCACGAACAGGCGACCGAGTTGCTGCGCACGCACGTAGAGCTCATCCTTGCCCTGGGTGATCAACGCTTCGTTGGTCACCCCGCGCAAGCGCCCCTGTGCGGGATTGCTCGTTTCCATGAGCAGCGCCAGCGTTTCGGTGGCATCCCCGAGTTCGCGGTGCGACAGCCCGCGCAGCTTGAGCGGCGAGGGTTCAAGCCCCATGGTGATGTCGTCGAACTCGAGATTCAGGAGGGCGATGGAGGCGATTTTCATCGCCCGCTCGTGCGCCACGATGGCGTTGACCACCGGGTACTCAGGCGACGCCTCGTGCAGATCGACACTGATATCGATCTTCTCCTTGCGCACCAAGCTGGTGATCGCATAGGCAACCTTCTCGGTGAACGTGCCGTCTGCCCGGCCAGGGTAGGCCCGGTTGAGATTGCGTGTCTCCGAGCCGGACAGCTTCTGCCCGGAGGAAGCGTGCACGTAGATGTCCGGGTCCGGCCACTGGTCGGCCGGGCTGGTCGCGCGCGAGCCGTAACGGAAACGGCGCGGTCCGCCGGCCGTCTCGATGCTGAAGTGGCGCGGCGTGCCTTCCATGTAGTCGGTATGGGTCATCGTCGAGGCATTGGCAAACGGGATGACGTACAGCTTGCCCGAGGTCGGCATGGCGTTCTCGATCAGCACGATGGCCGCCATGTAACCCGAAGGCTCATTGCCATGCGTCCCGCCCAGCACCAGCGCACTCGCCCCCGGCTTGCCGGAATCGAGCACATAGACATCGGTGTCGCCGGTCGTGCCGGCAATGCCGTCGAAATAGGTCGAGAGCTTGACCACCTTGGTCACCCCCGCGCCCTTCTTGACGACATCCGGCTTGCGCATGCTGAGCGCATCGGGAACGACAATCGCCAGCACGGCACAGGCCAGTGCCAGGATGGCGACCGAGATGCCGAGATTCTTGCGGTCCTTCAATGGTGTCACTTCATTCATGGTCTTATTCTCCTCGTCACACGACCATCAGGGCTCGCATGACGAGCGGGATGAGGACCAGCGCGGCGTTGATCTTGAGCGCCACGCTCTTTTGCGAAAACAGCTCCATCGTCACCAGCACCAGGGCCAGAACGACGATCAGACGATAGATGATGGTCATGATCTAGATCCCCAGAAACTTAGCGATCGGATTGGCGAAAACGATCATCAGCAGACCGACGATCACCGCGACAACGGACGGCCAGAAGCACAGTTTGGCAATCTCGCCATAGTCACGCTCGCCGATCAGCTTGGCGGTGACCACGGGGGTCAAGGCGACAGGCGGCATGTAGCTGCCCATGGCACCGATCAGAGACAGCGCGGTAAGCACGATGATCTGGTTCTGTCCGAGCATGGCCAGCGCGAAGGGCACGCCGAGCACGCTGGCGCCGCCATACACCGAAACGCCGCCGAAGATCGGCAGGATCAGCGCCACGCCGGCCAGCATGAGGTAGCTCGGCAGCGACAGCGCGCCGATGACCACCGAACCGCGGATGCCGGTGAGCGTCATGACCTCGATGAGCATGCCGACGCCAAACAGAATGCCGATCACCGGCAGAATTTCGCTCACGCCGTCGCGCGCGCAGTGCAGCGGATTGACCCGCTTGCCGGTGCACATGGCCAGCGCCGCGCCGATCAGGAAGGTCAGCGGCAGGCGCGGATCAGGGAACCAGGTGGGGAAAGCCTTCGGCCCGATCATCAGCAGAAAGACGACGATCAGCGGCAGGTACAGGGCAAAGCTGCCCGAGCCGCTCTCAGCGCGGCTGCGTGCGATGACCTGCGCCAGTTTGTCGCGCTGCACGTGGCGGTAGCCAAGGAAAATGCTGGTCAGGATGGCCAGCGGGAAGGCCGCCAAGGTCAGTGGCAACTCGAAGCCGATGTAGGGCAGATCGATGCCGCCGCCGATGGTCATCACCAGCACGTTGACCGGCGGCGCGATCATGCCGTACACCGCCGCGCTGGAAATGAAGGCGCCGGCGACGATCAGCGGCAGACCAAGCTCGACGAGGATGGGCGCGACGATGGCGCCGGTGCCGAGCACCGAGGCGGTACACGAACCGGTGATCATGCCGGGGAACATGATGACCACGGTCAGCGCGACGATCAGCTGCAAGGGCGACCGTCCGAAGGCGACGATGATCGCCCGGGTGAGTTCGGCGAGTAGGCCGTTGGCTTCGATGATCTTCATGAAAATCATCGCAGCAATGAGCACCAGTCCGACATCAAGGTAACCGAACATGCCCTCGACGAGCTTATCCACGTGCCAGCCGCCGTCACCGGCAAGCATCAGGATGAACACCGAGGTCGCGGCCAGGCTGAGCGAGACCGGCCATTTGGCGACCACGACCAGAACCACCAGCACGACCGCCATGAGCAGCAGGAACAATAATCCTGTTGTCATATACAGACTCCGAGTTTTAGGCTACGCCCCGCACGAGTGGTGCGGGGGCGTATGCATTCAGGATGGATGGATTACTTGAAGGCCTTGGCCAGCGGATCGCCGACCTTGGTGATCTTTTCGACGCTGTCGAGCGGGATCTTGCCGTTGCCGGTGAGCTTGGTGAACAGGCCATCCTTGTTGCCGTCGGCGACGACGATGACGTAATCGCAGGCGGGCACGGTATCGGTCAGGAACTTGTCGGAAAGATCGCCACGCCGGCCTTCACCGCCGACATGCAGGCCAATGACCTTGAACCCTTGCTTCTTGGCTTCAGCGATCAGCGCCTTGCTGCGGTCGATCTCGGCCTGCGGCGAGATACCCGCGGCTCCCAGGCCCTTCGAACTGCCGCCGAGGACGACGATCAGCGATTTGGCGCCGGAACCGGCAAGCGCCGGGGCGGCAATGCGCGGATCGAGCTTGTACGGAACCTTGGCACGGTCGAGCAGCACCTTGACCATTTCGATGTCGGCGCTCTGCCCGGAAGAAGTGAGCATGGCCGGTTTGTCGGCAATCGGCGCCTTGAGTGCGGACTGCGCATGTGCGGCAAAGGCGAGGAAGAAAGTGCAAAGAGCAAGGGCAATGCGTTTCATGGTAAGGCTTCCAATCACTAGAACAAAACGGTTGCCCGTCCCCCGGAGCCAGAGGCTTCAGGGTGGGCGAATCAGTACGGCATGAGAGAGAAAACCGGGCGAATTGCGAATTCGCCCGGAATGTCATCAGTAGGCGGCAGCGTGGCCATCACGGCGCGGGTCGGCGCCACCCACGAGGAGTTTCTGCTTGCGGTCATACACCACGGCATGCACCCCACCGAAGAAGGCATCCCAGTCACCCTTGACGACGACCTTGTGGCCCATCTTCTCGAGTTCATTCTTGGTGTTGATCGAGACCCGGCCCTCGAGGTTGTAATCGCCGGCCTGCATGCGGAAGAAGCGCGGCGCCATGGCGGCCTGCTGGATCGGCA
>CAZHFS010000215.1:0-5403 GCA_964531885.1 uncultured Propionivibrio sp. | reverse complement strand
AGGAGGCCCAGGCCGCGCAGGGCGCGTAGCGGCGGCAGGTCGTTGGAGAAGAGGCGCACGATGCCGTCGGTGAACGCGGCACCGCCCAAGCGGTCGGGCTGGCGGCCGCGGGCATAGGCGGCGAGCGGTGCCGGGGCGCCGGGGTCGGCGTATTGCCTTTCGGGCGCGGCGTCGGCCGCGGCGAGCAGGCGGCCGGCGAGTTCGACGGCGTCGCGCAGGCCGAGGTTGAAGCCCTGGCCGGATACCGGGTGCAGGGTCTGGGCGGCGTTGCCGATCCACACTTCGCGTGGGGCGACGAGCGCTTTCCTCAGGCGCAGGGCGAGCGGGAAGGCGCTGCGCGGGCCGCAGCCGGCAATTTCGAGGCGGCGCCCGAACTGGGCTTCGAGGGCGCGCGCAAAGGTATCGTCATCGAGGGCGAGCAGGGCGTCGGCCTTCTCGGGCGGGACGGTAAACACAACAGCATACCGCTCGCCGAGCGGCAGCAGGGCCAGCGGGCCGTCCGGGGTGAAGCGTTCCCACGCGCGGCCCTGATGCGCTTCGCGCGGGGTGGCTTCGCAGATGACGGCGTGCTGACGGTAGCGGAAGGCGGCGCAGGCAGCGTCTTCGCCGGGCGTGCCTTCGGCATGCACGACGAGGCGCGGGTGCAGCGTGCGCCCGTCGGCGAGGAGGACACTCACCCGCTCCGGCAACGCCACAAGGCGGCGGATTTCTGCGGGGGCGAGCCAGGCGGGCGCAGCGGGTTGGCGGTCGAGCGCCGCTTCGAGCGCGGCAGTGAGCGCGCCGTAGCGCAGCACGTCGCCGAGAACCGGCAGACCGTAGTCTTCGGGCCGGATCAGGGTTCGACCGAAGCCTCCGCGCTGTGAGACGTGGATTTCGCGGATCGGAGACTCGGCATGTTGCGGCCAGGCACCGAGCGGTTCGAGTAACTGGCGTGCGCCGTAGGCGAGGGCCAGGGCGCGTGGGTCGTCTTGCCCGGCGCCGCGCGGGCGGCGGTCGAGCAGGGCGATGCGCCATGGGCCAGCGGCCAGGGCGCGAGCCAGGGTGAGGCCGACCGGCCCGGCCCCGACGATCAGGATGTCGGGGTCGGCGTCGGTGCGGGGTGCTGCCGGATCAGTCACGCCGCATCGCCTCCTCAATGTCGGCAACGGTGCGCGGGGTGCTGGTGTAGACGTCGTTGCCGTCGGCGGTGACCAGCAGGTCGTCTTCGATGCGGATGCCGATGCCATGCAGGTGCGCCGGGGCGGCCGAGCCGGGGCGGATGTAGAGGCCCGGTTCGACGGTGAGGGTCATGCCCGGGGCGAGAGTCGTCCAGTCGTCGCCCGTCTTGTAGTCGCCGGCGTCATGCACGTCGATGCCCAGCCAGTGGCCGGCGCGGTGCATGTAGTAGGGCTTGTAGGCTTCGCTCTCGATCAGGCCGTCGACGCTGCCTTCCAGTGCGCCGAGGTCGACGAGGCCCTGTACCAGCGCCCGCAACGCGGCGTCGTGGTAGGCGTTGAACGGCACGCCGGGCCGGACGGCGTGGCAAGCAGCCTGGTGCGCGGCGAGGACGACTTCATAGACGGCTTTCTGTTCGGGCGAGAAGCGGCCGCTGACCGGGAAGGTGCGGGTCATGTCGGCGGCGTAGCCTTCGAGTTCGCAGCCGGCGTCGATGAGCACCAGTCCGTGTTCGGGCAGGAGCTTGTCGTTCTCGATGTAGTGCAGGACGCAGGCATGGTGCCCGCCGGCGACGATGGGTGAGAAGGAGTGGCCGCTCGCGCCGCGACGGCGGAATTCGTAGGCGATTTCGGCTTCGAGTTCGTATTCGGCCATGCCCGGACGGCAGGCGCGCATGGCGCGCAGGTGGCCGGCCGAGGTGATCGCGGCGGCGCGGCGCATGACGTCGATTTCGTGCTTATCTTTGACGAGACGCATGGCGTCGAGTGCGCTACGCAGGTCGATGAGCGTTGCCGGGGCGCGGCGACCGGCACGGCCCAGGGCGCGGACGCCGTTGAGGGCGGCGACGAGGCGCTGGTCCCATGCGGGGTCGAGGCCGAGGGCGTGCCAGACGCTGGGGCGGTCGGCGATGAGTTCGGGCAGGCGCTGGTCGAATTCGGCGATCGGGTAGGCTTCGTCAAAGCCAAAGGTTTCGCGCGCGGCGGGCGGGCCGTAGCGGTAGCCGTCCCAGACCTCGCGCTCTTCGTTCTTTTCGCGGCAAAAGAGGATGCTCTTGGGCGCCGCGCCACCGACCAGCACGATCACCGCTTCCGGCTCAGGGAAGCCGGAGAGGTACCAGAAGTAGCTGTCGAAGCGGTAGCGGTGGTGCGAATCGCGACTGCGCAGCTTCTCCGGGGCGGTGGGGATGATCGCGACGCCGTCGCCGATGCGTTCGAGGAGCGCCTGGCGGCGCGCCAGGTAGGGCTGGTGGCTCATGACGTTGGTTTGCCTCGCTGTGGTCAGGATGTGGTCAGTTGGAAGTGGGAGTATGCAACTGGCGATCGAGTTCCGCCAGCCGTTCGGGCGTGCCGACGTCGGTCCACCGCCCGGTGTGCAGTTCGCCGCGCACGAGGCCGCGCGGGATGGTGGCGTCGAGCAGCGGGCGCAGTTTGAGCGGCGTGTCGGGGCAAACGCCGGCGAAATAGGCCGGGTGGAAAACGCCGATGCCGGCATAGGTGTGCGTTGGGCCGCCGGTGGCCAGAGTGACCGCGTTGCCGGTCAGGGTGAAGTCGCCGCCGGCGTGCTGCGCCGGGTTGGGGACGAACACAAGGTGGGCGAGCGCACCCTGCTCCGGGCCGAGCGTGGCAGCCAGCGCCGGGGCGCGGGTGACGTCCCAGTCGCACCAGATGTCGCCATTGACCACCAGGAAGGGCGCTTCGCCCAGGCGCGGCAAGGCACGCGCGATGCCGCCGGCGGTCTCCAGCGCGCCGGGCGGCTCGGGCGAGTAGGCAATGGCGAGCCCCCAGGCGCTGCCGTTGCCGAGTGTCGCTTCAATCTGCTCGCCGAGGTGGGCGTGGTTGATGACAATGTCTTTGAATCCGGCCGCGGCCAGGCGTTCGAGGTGCCAGACGATCAGCGGCTTGCCGCCGGCGGCAAGCAGTGGCTTGGGGGTCGTGTCGGTGAGCGGACGCATGCGTTCGCCGCGTCCGGCGGCGAGAATCATTGCTTTCATGGGAGGGTAATCATCTTTCGAGGAAGCGGCCGAGGTGCTGCATGATTTCGAGCAACGCCGGCTGGATGCGCGCCTTGGCCGCGTTGACGTCATCGAGCGGCCGGTCGTCACCGTCGAAGGCTTCGTTGCGCGCGGCGCCTGTGGCGTTGACCGGAAAGGCGATGCGCAACTCGTCGCCGATATAGGCGAGGCGGTTCCAGTCCCCGGCAACCGCGTAGTCGCGCTTGAAGTCGGGGGCGCGCAGGTCGTGGCCGAGCGAATAATCGCTCGCCGGATTGGTCACGCCGAAGAGCGGCATCAGCGTTGCCGGCAGGTCGAGGTGGCTGGAGAGGCTGCGCACGACGCGCGGAGAATCGCCTGGGATGTGCAGGACGGCCGGGGTGCTGGTCTGGAAGCGGTTGAATTCGGCGCTGTGCCCCCAGCGCGAGCGCTCCATGAACTCTTCGCCGTGGTCGCCGACGACGAGGACGATGGTCGAGTCGAGCAGTTTTTTCTCACGCAGGTGGTCGAGCAGGCGCCCGACCTGCTGGTCGACGTGGTGCGAGGCGTTGATGTAGCGGTTTTTGATCTTGTCGATCTCGGCGCGGAAATCGGCGGTGAGGTAGTTGAGGTCGTCGAGGTAGGGGCGGGCGATCGCCAGTTCGGGCGGGAAATAGTAGTTGGCGTGCGTCGACTCGAAGAACATGTAGGTCATGAACGGACGCGCGGGGTCGCGTCGGTCGATGAAATCGATGATGTCGGCGACGTTCTGCCGGTCGCGCTGCCAGGCTTCGGCCCCGCCCGAGCGCTCGTGCATGTCGGCGCGGTTCATGTTGACGAAAACCGTCTTGTCGAAAGGCGGGAAGGTGAAGCGCTGGCTGGTGTAGAGCCCGAACTGGTAGTTCTGTGCCTGCAGGGTGTCGAGCAGCAGCGGGGCGCGGCGGTTGGCGAGCACCGGGAACCAGTAGGTGCTGTAGAGGCCGTAGAACATCGAAAAAACGCCCATTTGCGTCAGATTGCCGCCGCTGTAGTGATTCTCGAAGCGTGCCGCATTTTCGGAGAAGCGCCACAGCTGGGGCATGATCTTTGGGTCGAGCATGTCGAAGCGCAGCGATTCGGCGACCAGCCAGACGACGTTGAGCGGCTTTTTCGGCGGTTCGATGCGCAGTGGCGTCAGCGGGTAGCTGAGGGAGCCGTCGCGTACGGCAATGCCTTCTTCGCGCGGTGCTTCCTCGATCCCCAGGCGCTTGGCCACCTTGCGTGCGGTGAGCGGCAGATAGAGGGGGTAGCGTTCGCTGGCAAAGAGGATGGGGCGATGGTTGGCGGCGCTGCTGTAGGCGTAGGCCAGCCGTTCGCCGAGGCTGAGCGGGACGATCAGCAGCAGGATCAGCCAGCGCAGCTTGAGGCGGGTCAGCGCGTGCTCGCGGCCGGCGAGGCGCGGCACGAGATAGAAGTAAACCAGCGCCTGCAGGGCGAAGAAGCCGGTGACGATGGCCGCCGCGGTGAGCTGGGTGCTCAGGCTGGCGCCGAGCGAATCGATGCCGCCCGGCGTGAGCACCAGGTCGATGACAAAGCCGTTGATGTGAAAACCATACATCTTGTAGATCACGCGGTCGGCAAAGATGAGCGTTTGCGTGAGTCCGGTCAGCCCGATCAAGGTCAGCGCAAGGAAGCGCTGGGCGCCTGCGGACGGCCGGCGTTGAGCCAGGCGGAGCGCCAGTTGACCGAGGGCGAGCGCGGGCAGGAGGTAGAAAAAAGCGTAGGTAAGGGTGGCGGCGAGGGTCCAGGCGGCGAGGCCGGGGCTTTCAAACTGGCGCGGCGTTGCGAACAGGCCAACGTGCAACGCGAGGAGAAGCCAACTGATCAGGAAAAAAAGGCGGCCTTGTTTTTGCAGGAGCACGTTGTTAGTCCGTTTGGTTAGAAAGTGAGTCCATGCACGACGGGGCGCGGCTCAAGACGGTCGAGCAGGCGGGCGAGCGGGGCGAGATCGGTGTAGCGCTGGCAGGTGCGGCGCAGGTAGGCCATGACGCGAGGCATGTCTTTGAGGTAGCCGTCCTTGCCGTCGCGGTGGTAGAGCCGGGCGAAGATGCCGAGCACCTTGAGCTGGCGCTGGGCACCCATCCATTCGTAGTCGCGGTAGAAGGCGTCGAAGTCCGGACTGACCGGCAGGTCGGCAGTGCGCGCCATTTCCCAGTAGCGGATGACGAAGTCGAGTTCCTGCGCCTCGGGCCAGTCGATGTAGGCGTCGCGGTAGAGCGAGACGAGGTCGTAGGTGATCG
>CAZHFS010000214.1:0-5421 GCA_964531885.1 uncultured Propionivibrio sp. | reverse complement strand
TGGCCGGCAGCGAAGAGAAGGCCGACCTCGCCCTGCTCATCGAATACATCGCCGAGATTCCGGGGATCGAACGCATCCGCTACACCACCTCGCACCCGCGCGAACTCTCGCAGCGCCTGATCGACGTATATGCCAAGACGCCGAAACTCGTCTCGCACCTTCACCTGCCGGTGCAATCGGGATCGGACCGTGTACTGGCCGCCATGAAACGCGGCTACACCGCGCTTGAATTCAAGAGCTTGGTGCGCAAACTGCGCGCCGCACGCCCCGATCTTTCCCTCTCTTCGGACTTCATCGTTGGCTTCCCTGGCGAAACGGCTGAAGATTTCGAAAAGACGATGAAACTGATCGACGACATCGGCTTCGATGCCTCGTTCTCCTTCCTCTACAGCCCGCGTCCGGGCACCCCGGCGGCCGAGCTCAGCGACGACACGCCCCATGAAATCAAGCTCGAGCGCCTGCAACGCCTGCAGCAGCGTATCGACGCACTGGCCCAGGACGTTTCACAGTCCATGGTCGGCAGCGTCCAGCGGGTGCTCGTCGAGGGACTGTCGAAGAAAGATGAACGCGAGCTGGCTGGCCGCACCGACAACAACCGCATCGTCAATTTCGAAGGCCAGCCGCGCTTGCTCAACACCTTCGTCGACGTGCGCATTACCGCCGCCCTGCCGCATTCGCTGCGCGGCGAGATCGTCACCCGCCAGTCATGACTGCCAAACCTCCCCCTAAGCCCAAAGCGCTCGAACTGCTGCTCTCGCCGGTCAACAACAGCCAACTGGCCAACCTCTGCGGCGCCCTCGACGAGAACCTGCGCCAGATCGAGACCGCCCTCGATGTAAGCATCGCCAGGCGAGGCGAGCGCTTCACGCTCCGCGGGGAGCGCTCCCAGACCGCCCTGGCCTCCGAGGCATTGCAGACCTTTTACGCCCGAGCCAAGGCATCGCTCAGCGTCGATGAAATCCAGCTCGGCCTGATCGAACTCGTCAACCGCCCCGGTCGGCACAACGCGGCGATTGCCGGCACCACGCCGACTCTCATGACCCGCAAGGCCGACCTGCACGGACGCACGCCGCGCCAGGTCGACTACCTCAAGCAGATCCAGGAACACGACATCACCTTCGGCACCGGCCCGGCCGGCACCGGCAAGACCTACCTCGCCGTCGCCTCCGCGGTCGATGCCTTCGAGCGCGAGTTGGTGCAGCGCATCGTGCTGACCCGCCCGGCAGTCGAAGCCGGCGAGCGCCTGGGCTTCCTGCCCGGTGATCTGGCGCAGAAGGTCGATCCCTACCTGCGCCCGCTCTACGATGCGCTCTACGACCTGATGGGCTTCGACAAGGTCGCCAAGCTCTTCGAGCGCGGCGCCATCGAGATCGCGCCGCTCGCCTACATGCGCGGCCGCACCCTCAACCATGCCTTCATCATTCTCGACGAGGCGCAGAACACCACGCCCGAACAGATGAAGATGTTTCTCACCCGCATCGGCATCGGCGCCAAGGCGGTGGTCACTGGCGACGTGACCCAGATCGACCTGCAGCGCGGCCAGAAGAGCGGCCTCATCGAGGCGCGCATCATCCTCAAGGACGTACGCGGCATCGCCTTCACGGAATTCCAGAAGGACGACGTCGTCCGCCATCCGCTGGTGGCCCGCATCGTCTCTGCTTACGAGACTTACAACGCCGCCCAGGAAAAAAGCCACTGAAGGACACACGCCTTTTGCGGTTAGCCTTGCGCATTGGCTATGATTAAAGCTCGCGAACGCGCCAATCACCACAGAAACCATGCCTGACTCACCACGCCCAAGCCGCCGCCTTGATCTCTGCGTGCAATACGCCAGCGACGCCCCCGACCTGCCAACCCGCGCGCAATTGCGAGCTTGGACACGCGCAGCGCTCGACGTTGATGGGCCGACCAAACCACGCGGCGGGCAAATCACCCTGCGCTTTGTCGACGCCGAAGAAGGGCAAATGCTCAACCGCGAGTACCGCGACAAGGATTACGCCACCAACGTCCTGACTTTTCCTTACGAGGTCGAACCGCGGGTATGCGGCGACATCGTCATCTGCGCCCCCGTCGTGGCGCGCGAGGCCGCCGAGCAGGGCAAGCCGCTCACGGCCCATTACACCCACCTGGTGATCCATGGCGTTCTGCACCTGCTCGGGCACGACCATGAAACCTCGGACGCCGATGCCGACGCGATGGAAGCATGCGAACGCACCCTGCTGGCCGGATTCGGCCTCCCTGACCCGTACGCTGCCGGCCAGTCCGGCGCACACTGACCCCTTTCCCGTCATCACGCCCTGCGCAATGGACCCTGACAAACCGAGTTTGTACGAACGCCTCTCCTCCTTTCTCCTGCGCGAACCCGAAGACCGCGACCAGCTGATGAGCCTGCTCGAATCGGCGCACGAGCGGCAATTGCTCGATGCCGACGCACTGTCGATCATCCAGGGCGCCCTCGCCGCCTCCGAAATGCGTGTGCACGACGCCATGGTGCCGCGAGCGCACATGCAAGCCATCGATGTTGACGACCCTTTCCCCGAGGTCATTGCCCGCATCAACCGCAGCGGTCATTCACGTTTCCCGGTGATCGAAGGCAGCCGCGACAACGTGCTTGGCATCCTGCTCGCCAAAGACCTGCTGCGCGTCGCCGACGAGCGCCAGTTCCGCTTGCGCGACTGGCTGCGCCCCGCCGTGTTCATTCCTGAATCGAAGCGGCTCAACGTCCTCTTGCGCGAGTTCCGTGTCTCGCGCAACCACATGGCCATCGTCATCGACGAGTACGCCGGCGTCAGCGGCCTCATCACCATCGAGGACGTCCTCGAACAGATCGTCGGCGATATCGAGGACGAATACGATTTCGACGAAGACGCCGGCAATATTCGCAGCGACAGCGGCGAACGGCTACGCGTCAAGGCGCAAACCCCGATCGAGGACCTTGCCGAGGTACTTGGCGTGCGCTTCGACGACACCGAGTGCGACACGGTCGGCGGCCTCATCCTCAACGCCTGCGGCCGCGTACCGCGGCGCAATGAGCAACTCGACATCGAGGGCATCCGCTTCCAGGTATTGCGTGCCGACAACCGGCGCCTCTATACCGTACTCGTCAGCCGCCAGATGGCTGAGCAGCCCCCCGAATAATCGCCATGCTCAAGGCTCTCACGGCACGCCACATGGCGCTGCGGCTTTTGCTGTGCGCCGCCCTCGGGGCCAGCACGGTCCTGGCCTTTGCCCCGATCGGCGCCTTCCCTCTCCTGCCGCTCACGCTCGGCACACTCTTTCTGCTCCTGCGGCAGGCTCCTTCGGTCCGTGCCGGCGCGCTCTACGGCGCCGCTTTCGGCAGCGGTTTGTTTCTCGCCGGCGTCTCCTGGGTCTATGTCAGTCTGAGCGTTTTCGGCGGCATGCCTGCCTGGCTGGCCGGCCTCGCTACCCTGCTGTTCTGCCTGGCACTCGCTCTGTATCCAGCGCTCACCGGCGCGCTCACCGTCCGCCTGCGCAGCGGCAACGGCATGCTCGATGCCATGACCTTCGCCGCCTTGTGGACACTTGCCGAATGGTTGCGCGGCTGGCTGCTCACCGGCTTTCCCTGGCTCGCCGCCGGCTACGCCCAAACACCACCCAGTCCCTTGGCAGGCTACGCCCCGATCATCGGCGTTTACGGTTTGAGCTTTCTATCACTGGCCATCGGCGCACTCGGCGCACACGCCCTCGTGACCGCCAGAGCCAGGCAACTGCAGCCCACGGCCGCCAGCCTGCTGGCCATTGCCTGCATTGCTGCCGGCGGACACTACCTGCGCGGGATCACCTGGACAATGCCCCACGGCGAGCCGCTCACGGTTGCCCTGTTGCAAGGCAACGTCCCTCAGGATCTCAAGTGGCGACCGGAGATCTTCGATGCCTCCCTGCGCGCCTACTATCAGCTGGCGCGCGAGCACCCTGCCCAACTCACCGTCCTCCCCGAAACCGCGCTGCCCGCCTTTCTGGAACGTATCCCGCGCGCCTACCTCGACGCACTCACCGAACTTGCCCGCCGCCAGAACGGTGACATCTTGCTCGGCGTGCCGACCGGCAATAGCCAACGCTACGCCAACAGCGTAGTCACGCTCGGCCAATCGCCAGCCCAGCGTTACGACAAATTCCATCTGGTTCCCTTCGGCGAATTCGTCCCACCGGGTTTCCGCTGGTTCATGGCCCAGGCCAACATCCCGATGTCCGACTTCACCCCTGGCGACCGCGTGCAGACACCGCTTGCCGTCGCCGGACAACGCGTCGCCGCCAACATTTGCTACGAGGACGCGTTCGGCGAAGAGATCATCCGCGCCGTGCCGCAGGCCACCCTGCTGGTCAATGTGTCCAATGTCGCCTGGTTCGGCGACTCGCTGGCCCCACAACAACACCTGCAGATCGCCCGCCTGCGCGCCCTGGAGACCGGACGCACCATGCTGCGCGCCACCAATACCGGAATGACCGCCATCGTCACGCCAGACGGTACGGTGCAGGGCGCGCTACCACCGTTCACGCGCGGCGCGCTAACCGGCGAAGCACAGGGCCATACCGGGGAAACGCCCTTCGTGCGCTGGGGCAACGTCCCGCTCATCACCCTGCTCGCAGCGTTCGTCGCTCTCATCGCCGCCCGGCGCTGGCGGAGGACTGAACAACAGGCTAAGCGCCAAGGGTTCGCAGACCGGCGATAAGCGCCACCAGCGCCGCGAACTCGCCAAAGCCAGCGAAAACCCAATCGGCTACGACGCCGAGGCGGAGCGCAAGCGCTGAGAGGATAGGCGGAAACCCGAATTCCGCTTTTGCTTTTCTTCGTGCCCTTCGTGGTCAATTTCGCTTTTCAGCGGCCGGCGCCCCTCCCCGCAACGCCCATCCGCCTTTGGCTTGCGGTCAAAAACGAGTAAAATCGGCCGTTTTCCAGCAATTATTGATCGCGAAGCCCCATGCCAACTTTTCAGGAAGTCATTCTGCGTCTCCAGGACTACTGGGACAAACAGGGATGTGCCCTCCTCCAGCCTTACGACATGGAGGTCGGCGCCGGCACCAGCCATACCGCCACCTTCCTGCGCGCACTGGGCCCCGAGCCGTGGAAAGCCGCCTACGTTCAGCCCTCGCGCCGCCCCAAGGATGGGCGCTACGGCGAGAACCCGAACCGGATGCAGCACTACTACCAGTATCAGGTCGTCCTGAAGCCGGCACCGGACAATATCCTCGACCTCTACCTCGGCTCGCTGGAAGCACTCGGCTTTGACCTCAAGAAGAACGACGTCCGCTTCGTCGAGGATGACTGGGAAAACCCGACGCTCGGCGCCTGGGGGCTTGGCTGGGAAGTCTGGATGAACGGGATGGAAGTGACCCAGTTCACCTACTTCCAGCAGGTCGGCGGCATCGACTGCAAGCCGATCACCGGCGAGATCACCTACG
>CAZHFS010000213.1:3028-5441 GCA_964531885.1 uncultured Propionivibrio sp. | reverse complement strand
TGGCGGGCGCAATTCTGCTTTCCGCCTGTCAGAGCAGCGAACCGCTGCACACTGCGCGCCAACAGACGGCTTACGCCAGGCACGGGACGGCGTGCGAAAAGGCCGATGCCTTGTGGCAGCAGAAAATCCTGCCTTCGCGCTATACCGAGTTGCCGCCGTTGCGGGACGTTGGGTTCGGCGATCTGCTGGCGCTGGCCAATACCGCGTTTGCGTTGCAGGCGCTGACGGTCGAAGGCGACGAGCTTGTCCCCGGGCGGCGTAAGCGGATTCATGCCTTTGGCGCCGAGGCGCGGTTGCGGCTGGAAATCGACCCGCTGGCGGCCGGGCTTTACACCGGGGTGTTTCGCAGCGGTGCGGCGTGTATCCTCGGGCGCTTTTCGCTGGCTACCCGGCCCACGCCGGAAAAATCGGTGCCCGGCCTGGCCTTGAAAATCTTTGTTGCCGGCGACCAGCCTTCGCTCAACCTGCATCTGATGCATTCCGTCGATGGGCAGCGGGAACCCGGTTTCTTCGCCCACCCCTTGAGCAACGTACTGCCGCCGCCCGAATCGTTTGCCACCCGGTTGCTGCAGCGCTGGTTTGCCCAGGTTGCCGAGCAATTTGGCGCCCGCGATCCGAATCCCGGCCGACTGACACTCGATCATCTGGCCGGGATCACGCCAGAGGGTGTGCAGGTGGACGCCCCTATTGCTCCGTATCAGATCGTCCTGCGCCCGACGGAGGCCGTGCGCGCGCAGCTGGCCTCCGGGCCGGCGGAGGCGGATTTTCGCGCCGTCCTGGCGCGGCTGCCTGCCGGGCTGCCGCTCTATGAGGTCCTGGCGCGAGCCGAGAACGAAGCGCCAGAACGCCTGCAGGTCCTCGGGACGCTGGTACTCCATGCGCCGGTCGTCGCGTCGCGTTATGGCGACGAGACCCTGTATTTCCAGCACCACATGGCACGAAAACCCTTGCCCGAACCGTGAGAGTGTGGCGAAGATAGGCTGGGACGCACCCCCTGATCCACGCACCGCCACCCCTTTGCCGGCGCAGGCTCGGCCTTTGATCGAGGAAGCGAGATGAAGCTGCGATATCCCCTGCATATCCACATTTCGGCGCTGTTTGCGATCTTGGTCGTGCTTGTCGGTGCGCTGGTCGGCGGCATCGGCTTCCGCATCAGCAGCAGCATCCTGGAAACAGGGGCCAGGGAATTGAGCCAGCGCATCGCCCGGGAGACCGTGCGCGATTTTGCGCACATCGTTGCGCCGGCCGAAATGGCGGTGCGCATCCTGAGCCAGGGGGCGCTTGGCAGATCCGGAAACGAGGACGAGCGCCGCGCCTTTCTGGCGCTGATGCGCGAGGCGCTCAACAGCTCGCATGAATTGGCTTCGATCTACGGCGGGTTTGCCAACGGGGATTTTTTCCTTTTACGGCGCCTGCCGGATGCGCGCGAACGCGCTGCGTACGCTGCACCCACAAAAGCGGCGTACTTGCTGCAAACCATTGCCGAAATATCCGGCGTGCGCCAGGGGCACTTTGTCTTTCTCGATGAACAGCTTGCCACATTGCGTACGGATGATCGCCCCGACTATGCGGCGAGCTACGATCCGCGTCAGCGGGACTGGTATGTCCGGGCGATGCAAAGTGCCGGGCAGATCAAGACGGCGCCCTATGTGTTTTTTACCAGCCAGCAGGTGGGGACGACCTTTGCCAATCGGGCGGTGGATGGTAGAGCGGTGATCGGGGCCGACATCCGGCTCTCGGCCCTCAATCACATCCTGGCACAGCAGAAGGTGACGCCGGGGTCGAGGGTCGTGCTGGCACATGCGTCTGGTCGGGTCATCGCTTTTGAAGACGAGTCGCGGATCATCAAGAAAGGTTCCAGCGGGGGCGACGCCGAACTGGCCACGCTGGCCGAACTGGGCGTTCCGGTGTTTGCGCGTTTGTACTCGGAACAGACGCTGTCCGAACTGGCGCAACGCGGGACCCAAATGCTCTCGGTCGACGGACAGCACTGGCGGGTGCATGCCTCGCCCATCCGCCTGGAAGGTACGCAGACCTTGTATATCGTAACGGCCATCCCCGACGCGGAACTGCTGGTCCGCGCACATGACTTGCTGCGCCAGGCCTGGCTCGCGATCCTGGCGATCATGGTCGTGGCGATCCCGGTCACCCTGCTGATTGCCCGGTCGGTTTCCAAGTCCCTGCGCAAGCTGAGCCATGAGGCCGAAGCCGTGCGCCGTTTCGACTTTACGGCGCCGATCAGCGTCGAATCCTATGTGCTGGAAGTCAACGAACTGGCGACCACGATGGATGGGATGAAGGAATCGATCCGCCGTTTTCTCGATATCAGCCAAACCGTGGCCGCTGAGAACAATTTCGACCGCCTGTTGCCGCACTTGCTACACGAAACCCTGGGGGCCGCGGATGCGGTGGC